>CAZIVQ010000106.1:0-8773 GCA_964542415.1 uncultured Bacteroidia bacterium
GCCCGACAGCGTCTTTGCCTACGGCCAATCGCTGCTCGGCTTCGATGCCCGCAGCCTGGCCTTTGTGGTGCTCTTCATCGGATTTGGCATCAAAATCCCCATGGTGCCGTTCCACACCTGGCTGCCCGATGCCCACGTAGAGGCTCCCACGCCCATCTCGGTCATTCTGGCCGGGGTGCTGCTCAAGGTCGGCGGCTACGGCATGCTGCGCATTTGCTACGGCTTGTTTCCCGACACGGCCTTCGAGTGGAGCTGGTGGATCGGGCTGCTGGGGCTGATCTCGGTGGTCTACGGTGCGCTGGTGGCCATGGCCCAGACCGACCTCAAGCGGCTGGTGGCCTATTCTTCCGTCTCCCACATGGGCTACGTGCTCCTGGGCCTGGCCAGCCTGGAGGTAATCGGCCTGGGAGGGGCCACCTTTCAGATGGTGACCCATGGGCTGATTTCGCCGATGCTCTTCTTGCTCGTAGGCGTGGTCTACGACCGGGTCCACGACCGGACCATCAGCAACTTTTCCGGACTGTGGCAACTGATGCCCCATTATGGCTTTTTTACCCTGGTAGGGTTTTTCGCTTCCCTGGGCTTGCCCGGCTTTGCGGCTTTTGTCTCCGAGCTGATGGTGTTCATGGGGGCTTTTCAGTCGGCTTCAGTGAGCGAGGCGCTGCCCCGCTGGATGCCGATGGTGGCGGTGCTGGGCATCGTGCTGGGGGCGGTTTACTACCTGCGCACTTACCGGCAAATGTTTTTCGGTACCTTCGACCCGGCAGAAACCAGCGACTGGCGCCCCCACCTGAAGGACCTCACCCTCCGGGAGTACCTGCTGCTGGCCCCGCTGGCTCTGCTGATCCTGCTGCTAGGCTTGTTGCCTTCGCTAGCCATCGACCTCTTTGCCGATACTGTGGCCTTGCTCACGGCTCATGTGTTGGGGGAGTAGCCGGAGTTGGTTGGGGGAGGCAAATAAAAAGCCCGGTGGCTACCTCGTTTTCTCCAACCGATCGCTTTGCCCGCTCGTATTTCTTCTTTTCCCCAGACCTATGCATTTGCTCTCCATGAAATCTTATCGATATGCGCTGCTCGGCTGCCTGCTCGTCCTGGCCGCCTGCCAATTGCCCCAAAAAGGCGACTCCACCACCAACCACCTCGCCAACGAAACTTCTCCCTACCTGCTCCAGCACGCCCATAACCCGGTGGACTGGTACCCCTGGGGCGAAGAGGCCCTGGAAAAAGCCCAGGCTGAGGACAAGTTGCTGCTGATCAGCATCGGCTATGCCGCCTGCCATTGGTGCCACGTGATGGAGCGGGAATCTTTTTCTGACACGGCCATCGCCCGCTTTCTCAACGAGCACTTCGTCTCCATCAAGGTCGACCGCGAAGAGCGGCCTGACATCGACAAGGTGTACCTGCGTGCGGCTTACCTCACCACGGGACAGGGCGGCTGGCCCCTCAACGCCATTGCCCTGCCCGACGGCAAGCCGCTCTTTGCCGCGACCTATTTCCCGCCTGATCAGTTTCAGCGATTGCTGGAGCAATTTGTCTCCCTCCGCAGCCAAAACCCCGAAGAACTCAATCGCATGGGCAGTCAGCTGGCCCAAGGCCTCAAGCAGGGCGATCAGGTAGACTTTGCCCCGGCACAAGGCGCTTTCCAGCCGACCCAACTCGATTCTGCCTACGAGGTATTGATCGACGAGGTGGATTTCGAATACGGGGGGCTGAAAGGTGCGCCGAAGTTTCCCATGCCTTCGGTCTGGCGCTGGCTCTTGCAGTACCACGCCCAGACCGGCGACCCCAAAGCCCTGGAAGCGGTGCAAACCACCCTCGACCAGCTGGCCCAAGGCGGCATTTTTGACCACGTGGGCGGCGGCTTTGCCCGCTACAGCGTGGATTCGGTCTGGAAAGTGCCGCATTTTGAAAAAATGCTCTACGACAACGCCCAGCTCACCACCCTCTACAGCGAAGCTTACCGCGCCACCGGCGACTCGCTCTACCGGGCAGTGGTCTACGAAACCCTGGATTTTGTCGCCCGCGAAATGACCGACTCCCTCGGGGGCTTCTACAGCTCCCTCAATGCCGACAGCGAGGGCAGCGAGGGACGGTTTTACCTCTGGACGGAAAAGGACTTCTACAAAACCATCGGCATGGATGCCAAGGTGATGAAAGATTACTTCAACGTCTCGCCCCGGGGCAACTGGGAGGGCGACGACAATGTGCTCTACGTAAACGAGCCGGCGGCTGAGGTAGCAGCGCGGTTTAGTCTTTCGGAGGGAGAATTTTTGGAGAAATTGGCGGTGGCCAAGGCGCAGCTGCGCGAGAAGCGCGCCGACCGGGAGCGGCCCAGCCTCGGCTACAAGGTGCTCAGCGGCTGGAACGCCCTCATGCTGCAAGGCTATGCAGAGGCCTACCGCAGCTTCGGTGAAGCGCGCTTCCTGAAAGCGGCTTTGAAAAATGCCCATTTTCTCCAAGAAAACCTGATCACCGAAGAAGGGCAACTCTCCCGAACCTGGACGCGCGGGCAACTCGGCGGACCAGCCTTCGCCGATGACTACGGCTACCTGATTGAGGCCCTGATCAGCCTCTACCAGGCGACCTTCGACGAGCAGTGGCTGGCCCTGGCCGACCGGCTGATGCAGTATAGCCTGACGCATTTTTTCGACGAAAAAAACCAGGTCTTTTTCTACACCGCTACCGGCAGCGAAGTCCCGCTCACCCGCCCCCGCGAGCTGGCCGACAATGTGCTGCCCAGCTCTAATGCTTCCCTGGCCCGGGGGCTTTTTCTCCTTGGCACCTACCGGTACAACCAGGACTACCTGGCCAAAAGCGAGGCCTTGCTACGCAATGTGCTGGCCGGGGTGATCGAGCAAGCGCCGAACTACACCCACTGGGCGGGCTTGCTCAGCTGGCAGGCCGGGACGGTCTATGAAGTGGCCATTGTGGGCGAGGACTGGCGAGCCAAGCGGGCCGAATGGGATCAGCGGTACCAGCCGCAGTGTTTGTTGCTGGGGGGAGAAGAGGAGGGGGAGTTGGAATTGCTGGAGAATAAGCGGGTCGAAGGCCAGACCATGATCTATGTCTGCCAGAACAAAAGCTGTCGCTTGCCCGTCACGGAGGTGGAAGCAGCCCGCGCCCAGTTGGCGGGGATGCCTTGAGGCTACGTAAGCCTGAGGGAAAGATCGCAGGCGCGAAACGCCCGAATTTGGCGTTCTTGCTTTTTGTCTCACCAGGCGGGCAATGTGCCAATCGCCTGACAATGTTTTTTATGCTACGAATTACGTTAAGCTGCCTGCTGAGCGGCTGCTTGCTGGGCTATAGCCTATTTGGACAAGAAAAAAACGGTTTCGACCTCAGCCAAGCCACGGTGCCGGTGGACCAAATTATTGAGGGGGGGCCACCCCGCGACGGCATTCCAGCCATCGATGAACCTGGCTTCTTCTCGGTGCGGCAGGCCGAAAGCTTTCTTTCGGGCGGCGCGCCGGTGCTCGGCCTCGATTTCAATGGCCAGACCAAGGCCTATCCCATCGCCATCCTGAATTATCACGAGGTGGTCAACGATTACTTTGGCGACATCCCGGTGGTCATCACCTACTGCCCGCTCTGTGGCAGCGGGGTGGCCTTTCTGGCCGAGGCGGGCGGGCAAGTTCGCACCTTTGGGGTCTCGGGCCTGCTCTACAACAGCGATGTGCTGCTCTACGACCGGGAGACCGAGTCACTCTGGTCGCAGTTGCGCATGGAAGCCCTCAGCGGCCCGGCAGCCGGCGTTTCGCTGCGGCCGCTTTCGCTTTCCCGCACTTCCTGGGCTAGCTGGGAAGAACAGCACCCGAAAACGGTGGTGCTTTCGCCCGAAACCGGCCATAACCGCAACTACCAGGGCAATCCCTACCCCCTCTACGAAGAACTGGACCAGCTCTTTTTTCCCGTCAACCATGAAGACGACCGCCTTCCTCCCAAAACCTGGGTTCTCGGCGTAGAAATTAACGGGAAATTCAAAGCCTATTCCCTGGAAACCCTCGCAGATGCCCGAAGGGGCAAGCTCACCGATTCTTTTCAAGGGCATGAACTCACCTTCCACTACGACGAGCAGAGCCAGTCGGCACAGGTGAGCAGCCCCGGCCTGGAAACCGTGCCGGTTATCCAGCTGTACTGGTTTGCCTGGGCGGCCTTCCATCCAGAGACGGCGGTGTACGAATAGGTCAAAAGGGCTTATTCTGCCCGGGCGATGACGGTGCGGCCAGCTTTGACCTTGTCGCCTAGTTTTACCTCCACCTTTGCCTCGGTAGGCAGCAACAGGTCGATGCGGGAGCCAAAGCGGATAAAGCCATATTCTTCGCCCTGGGCTACTTGGTCATTTTCGTTGATGTACCATTTGATGCGGCGGGCCAAGAAGCCGGCAATCTGCTTGTAGCCAATGGCCCATCGATCGTTTTCGGCCACGACATAGGTCTGCTCGTTGAGCTGGGAAGATTTGGGGTTGAAGGCCATGAGGTATTGGCCGGGCAGGTACTTAAAGTAGCGGATGGTGCCGCTGATGGGGTTGCGATTGACGTGGACATTGAGGGGAGACATGAAGATGCTCACCTGCAGGCGGGGACCGTTGAAATAGACCTTGTCTTCGATTTCTTCGATAACCACCACGCGGCCATCGCAAGGGGAGACCACATGGTCTTCTCCAACTACGATCGCTATTTGCGGATTGCGGAAAAAGTTGATGATCAGGAAGGTCATCCCTACCCCGGAGGCCAGGAGCAGGTACCCCGGCAGGGGCCCGAACCAGAATCCCCCCGCGACCAGCGCTCCGATCAGCAGGAGCGAAACCGGGATGATAACTTTTCCTTCTTTATGTAACTTGAATGCCATGATTTGCTTGGCTATTTTACCAATGTTCGAACCTAAAGGAATTTTACACCATAATCAATTTTCGTCATGAAAGTAGAACACATTGGTATCGCGGTAAAAAGCTTGGAAACAGCTGATAGCGTGTTTACGAAAATTTTTAACCAGCAGCCGTACAAGGTAGAATCGGTGGCTAGTGAGCATGTGGACACCAGCTTCTACCTGCTGGGCAGTGCCAAGATCGAGCTGCTTGAAGCGACTGATGAAAACTCGGCCATCGCCAAGTTCATTGAGAAGCGGGGCGAAGGCCTGCACCATGTCGCCTTCGAGGTCGAAGACATCCACGCCGAGATGGCGCGCCTGCGCGGCGAAGGGGTCCGCTTGCTCAACGAGCAGCCCAAGCGAGGGGCCGACAACAAGCTCGTCTGCTTTGTCCACCCCAAAGACTGCAACGGGGTACTGGTCGAGCTGTGTCAGGAAGTACGGTAGACTGAAACAGCCTGAGCCTGGTTTTTGTTCGTCCCATTTAGCTAGTAACTGCCTGTGTCTCAAACGACACAGGCAGATTTTTTTTGGCAAAGTTATCCCAAGCCGGTATTTTTCCCGGCCCGAAGCAAAGGTAAGCTTTCTGAGCCCTTTGTCCTGATGCAGGTTAGCAATCTAAGGAGAACTTAGTACCTTTGCCCGACCTTTCGACCCATCACCATGATCCTCAAACGGTATCTTTTCATTTTTCTCCTGGGAATGTGTGGGAGCTGGGCTACCCTTCCTGGCTTGTACGCCCAGCCCGAGGGCTTGCCTCCAGAGGCGCAGGAGCAACTCGAGCAGCTTTCCCCTTCGGAGCGCTCTCAGCTCATCAACCAGGTACAGGATTGGCGGAGCCAGGGGCTGAGCGACCAGCAAATTCAGGACCGGCTGATGCAGATGCAGCAGGGCCTGCCTCCCCAGGAAAAAGACCCCTCAATCGAAAAGCGCCAGCCGGCTCCTGGCCTCAATGGCGATCCCCCCAGCAAAGAAAAAGCCAGCTCTGATTCGCAAAAGGAGGTAGATGAAGCCCGCGACCCGGTCGAAGAGGCAGAAAAAGAAGCCGAAGACGACAGCAAAGCCGACCGGGAGCCCGGCGGCAGCGGTACCAGCTCAGGCTCTGGCATCTTCGGGCACAATATTTTTCGCAACCAAGATCAATACGTCAAGGCCGTCAGCCTCATTCCCGGCGAAGGCTACCTCGTCGGGCCGGGCGATGTCTTCAATGTCACCATTTGGAACTGCTCGGAGCTGTCGGAATCGCTGACCGTGGGAGACAATGGTGCCATTGAGCGAGAATTTATGGGCAAGGTCTACGTGGCCGGCCTCACCTACGCCAAGACCGTGCAGATCCTCAAGCAGCGCTACCGGAATTTTATTTCTGGCTGTTCGCAGATCGAGATCTTCATGGGCCAGTCTCAGCGGGCCATTACGGTCAACATTGTCGGGGAGGTGAAAAATCCTGGTCCTTACAAAATCAACGCGGCCCTACCCGCCTTCAATGCCCTGTTTGAAGCGGGCGGCGTCTCCACCATCGGCTCGGTGCGCAACATCCTCATCAAGCGACAAGGCGACGTGGTCGACACCCTTGATCTCTATGACTACCTGATTTATGGGGACAATTCGCCCATCTATCTGGCAGAGAATGACTTCATCTTTGTGCCGGTACAGGGTAAAATCACTTCGATCAACGGGGCGGTTCGCCGCCCGGCTTCCTTCGAATTGCGGGAAAACGAAAACCTGGCCAGCCTGGTCGATTTGGCCGGAGGCCTCACCTACGACGCAAAAGTCACCGAAGTGAGCGTCTTTCGCCTCGAACCCGACACCAAACGCGAGGCCCAGGTCGATGTGCAATTGGAACCCATCATCAAAGACCCCAACATCGACTTTGGCCTGCTCGGCGGCGAGCGCGTGCAAATCCGCACCTTGAACAAAGGCATCTACAACATTGTCCAGGCTTACGGCAACGTCCTGTACCCAGGCGCATACCAACTGTTGCCCGGCGAACGGGTCTCCGACCTCGTCAAGCGGGCCGGGGGCCTCAGTCCCGATGCCTACCTCAAGCAGGCCTACATCGTGCGCACCGATCCACGTACCGATGAGACCCTCTACATCCCCATTGACCTGAGCCGGATTTTTCTGGAAGAAGAGGAAGCCAACAACATCGAACTGCAATACTTCGATGCCCTGGTTATTTTCTCTGAATCCACCTTTCGCGACAGCAAGTCTATCAGTATCCAGGGCCAAGTGAGGCGGCCGGGGGTCTATCCGGTGAGCCCCACCATGACCCTCAAGGACCTGATCCTCTTCGCTGGGGGCATCAAGGAAAATGCCGACTTCAACAACATTGAGCTCGCCGTCATCACCGAGGTAGAAGATGTGGATGCGGATTTGCTGGAAGAAGATGCTGCGGCTAACCTCGATGGAAAAACCCCCGAAGCCGGGCCCCTTAGCGCCCCAACCAGCCCTATGCAACCGAAGCCGGCCGAGCCTGAGCCTGCCGCAGAGCCAGAGGAAGCGGGAGCGCCCGAAGCCAGCGAAGAAACCGGGGAAGCGGAAGAAGCAGGAGCGGAGGGAGAGGAGGAGGCTTTGGCGGTAGACAAGGAGCTGATCCGCCGCATTGCGATCAGCGAGAACTGGGAAAATGACCTCACGCTGGACACCCTGCTGGTAGCGCCCTACAACCGGGTGCGGATTTATTCGAAGTACGATTTTGTGTTTTTCAAATACATCCAGGTCAATGGGGCAGTGCAGAGCCCGGGGCGCTTCCAGCTCTACCGTGGCATGACCCTGAAAGACGCCCTCTACCGGGCAGGCGGCCTGGCTGAAGATGCAGATGTGAACGAGGTGGAACTCCATCGCGACATAGACCTGCAGGAGCTGGGGCCCTATGGCACGAGTACTGACAAGCGGGGCATCATCCGCATCGGGATCGACGAGGACTGGCAGCATAGCAGCCAACTGGACAGCCTCGAGCTGGCGGGCTTCAGCCGGGTGGTCATTCGCTCAGAAAAAGAATTTCGCGATCCGGGCAAGGTCGAAGTGCGCGGCTTGGTCAACAATCCCGGGAGTTTCCCCCTTTTGCCTAACATGACCCTGCGTGACCTCTTTTATCAGACCAAAGGACTGAAAAAAGAAGCCGATTTCGACAACATTGAGCTGGTGCGGGTGATCGAGGTGCTGGATGTGAGCGGCGAGATCGTGCCCCGGCCCACGGTGATCAAGCGGGTGGCTACCCGGCAAAACTGGCGCGAAGATGAGCGCCTTGACAGCATTGAGGTTAATACCTACGACATCATCTTTGTGCGGAAGAATCCTGACTTTGAGCTGCAAGAAATGGTGGACGTAGCGGGCGAAGTGATTACCCCCGGGGAATACGTAAAGTCTTCCCGCTCAGAACGGCTTAGTTCATTGGTGGCCCGGGCCGGGGGCATTACTGAGATTGCCGACCTGAAAGGGGCCTACCTGCAACGACAAGGCATCGGCAGCATTGCCCTGAAGCTGGAAAAGGCGCTCCGTCGACCGGGTTCTAAGTATGATATTCATTTGCTGGAAGGGGACAGGCTGTATATTCCGCCCCGGGTAGATGTGGTGACCATCAACGGCAACGTGATGGTGCCTGGGACTACGGTCATGTTTGAGCGACGCAAGACCCGCTTCAAATATTATGTGAACCTGGCTGGGGGTTTCGAAAAGAAAACCAAGAAAAAGCGCTCGACGGTCACCTATGTGGATGGCCGGGTGAAGCGGGCCAAATCTTTCCTGTTTTTCAAAAACTATCCCAAGATAGATCAGGGAGCGGTGATCAACGTGGCTCGGAAAGAAGAAAAGCAGAAGGAAGAAAAAGAGCCGAAAGAGCGGCAGTCTATCAGTATCGAAAACATATTGGCCGGCACCATGACGCTGCTTACGTTCTGGTTACTCC
>CAZIVQ010000107.1:0-8759 GCA_964542415.1 uncultured Bacteroidia bacterium
AACACCGCGCTCTTTACCGGGGGGGGGCGCCGGGCGCCCCCCCCCAGGGGGACAAAACCCCCCCACCTCCCCCGGCCCCCCCCCGAAATTTCCCCCCCCCAAGCGGAAAGCCCCATTTCCCCCGCCCCCCGCCGTGGGTTTAGCCGGATTTCCAGCCCTGGCGCTGGCTGTTGGCGTCCTCAAGAGGCGGATCGCCGTAGGGACAGGGCATGCTCTTTCCCTACGGGGTTTGTTTTCCTGCCCTTTGTAAAACTTTTCCTATTTTAGCTAGCCAATCAGCCCTCATTTGATGTTTCCTCAATTTTATTTATTGACATGAAAAACCTAGCCATCCGCGTCGGGGGAGTTCCCGAGCATTTCAATTTCCCCTGGCAGCTGGGCCTGGAGCGAGGCCTGTTTTCCCAGGCCGGCTTTGACTTGCAATGGCAGGATTTTCCTGGGGGCACCGGGGCCATGTGTCAAGCCCTGCGGGAAGGCGAGCTAGACCTGGCTTTGGTGCTGACCGAAGGAGCGGTGGCAGAGCTTTCCCGGCACAACCACAGCCTGATTTTGGGGACCTATGTGCGGAGCCCGCTGGGTTGGGGGATCCATGTGGCGGCGAATAGTCCGGTGCAGCAGCTGGAAGCCCTGGCGCAAGGGTCCTTTGCTATCAGCCGGCCGGGCTCTGGCTCGCACCTGATGGCTGCGGCCCTGGCCGAACGGGAAGGCTGGGACCAGGCCCCGCTCACCTTCGAACCGGTAGGAACCCTCGAAGGGGCCATCACTTCGATGGGGAAAAATGCCCAGCAGCTATTTTTGTGGGAAAAATACACCACCCAGCCTTACGTCGACCGGGGAGCTATTCGGCGGCTGGGGGTATTGCGGCCTGATTGGCCCGCCTTTGTGATCATGGTCCGGAGGGACTTTCTGGCCTGCCATGAAGCCCGGCTGGGTGAACTACTGGCCGTGGTGCGGCAGGCCCATAGCCTGCTCCCCGAGCCGGAGCGGCTCACTTACATCGGCGAGCGCTACCAGCTCGACCGGGATCAGGTCGCCGAATGGTATCAAGAAACCCGCTGGCAGATTGAGCCGCGGATTGCCTTCCGCGACCTCGAACGGGTAGGGCAGTTGCTGGTCGATTGGCAGTTAATCGACCAACAGCCAGATCCCGAAGCCATTTGTCCCTACCTGGGCCCTCCGCTGGCCCTGTCAGACACCATGTACGACTGGCGGGTCGAGAGCGTGCGGCGCATGCTGGCCCGCCAAGGCAAAGCTGAGGGGCCGCTCTCGGTAGCCGATCTGGTGGCTCTGGGGCACCTTGACCAGTACCATTATCTAGGAGAAGAAACTTGCCAGGAGGTGGTGAAGGCCCTGGGCCTGGGCCCCGAAGACCACGTCTGCGACATCGGCAGTGGGGTAGGCGGCACCAGCCGGGTCATCGCTGAAGCCAGCGGCTGCCGCGTGACCGGCATTGAGCTGCAACCCCAGCTCAACGCCCTGGCCACCGAGCTCACCGAGCGGGTGGGCCTCGGCGAGCGGGTGTCTTTCCAAACCGTGGATTTTGCCCTGGGGACCTCGTTTCCCGGTACCTTTGATGCCTTCGTGAGCCTGCTGGTGTACCTCCATCTCCCTGACTTGCCGGGAGCCCTCCACCGTAGCCAGCAACTGCTTAAGCCCGGCGGGCGCTTCTTCATCGAAGACCTCACCCTGCTCCGGTACCCCAGCAAGGAGGCGGTTCGCCTGATGGACGATGTCCTGAGTGCCTACACCTTGACCAGCCCTGGCGAATACCCCTTGAAGGTGAGGGATGCGAGGCTGGTCGTGGAAGAGGTAGTCGACATGACCGCGGCATGGCGTGACTGGACCGCCCAGCGCCTGGCTGATTTTGAAGCCCACATGGAAGACTACGAGGGGATTTTTTCGCCAGAATTATTGGCCCAACGCCGTACGTTCTACGCCACGGTCAGCCAGCTTTTTGCGGAGGGTTACCTCGGCGGCATCCGGCTGGTGGGCCACCGGCCGCTGTGAGTGGAAAACCCGGGGGCACGTTTAGCTCCATTCGCTCATCGCACCACATAGCCCAGGCTCATCAGTTCTGGGGCCATGGCGAGGCGGTGCCGGTTGAGGGTATCGGGGTTGACTTCGAAGCGGAGGGTGTCATTTTCCATGACGATGAAATTGATCGAAGCACCTTTGCGGGCGAGCCCTCCCCGCTCTGCCACGATGAGGGTAGAGCTACCAGCGGTCTGGTCGAGGACGGTTCGCAGCTCCCGGCTTTTGGCCGAGCTGAGATAAAGGATGTGGAGGCCCTTGATCTCAGTGGGATCTTCGATCTCAAGCACCACAATTTCCTGCCCGCCAGGGGCTTTTTTTAGCGAAGCCATCAGCCGCAGCTCGTCGAGCATGGGAGTCGTCCCGTATACGCCGATGACGACTTGCCCCTGCTTCATGGCGCTGGGAGGCCAGGAGACATAGCGGGTAAATTGGTAGATGAACAACGACTGCGCCTTGTAGTACACCTCGCGCTGCGCCCGCATCGGCTGTGGACTGCACACCAAGAGCAGCAGCAACAGCCCCCAACCCAGTACTTTCCCTGCACGCAGCCTGAAGGGGCAGCGTAGCGCGACAAACATACGGTAGCAGGTAAGCGTCAGGTCCATATTTAAAGGACCGGAAACGGGCTAGCGCCGGTTTCGGTCGGGGCGTTTGTCTTTAAAGTTGAGGTCGAAAGAAGCGCTGATCAAAAATTCGCGGGAAGGCCCCGGCAGCGGCGCTTCCAGGCCAAAGAACGGTTGGTAGTAAGTGATGCCCTGGTCAAACAGATCGTAGACGCCTGCCCCCAGGTCGAGCCCCCGGAAGAGGAAGCCCTGCCAGCGAAAGAAAACGTTGCCCAGCAGCGTAGGTGCCTCCTTTTTTAAGATTCTGCTGGTGCCCAAAGGATCGGCAGAATCGAGCAAAACATCGTAGCCATAGCGCTCGCCCAGGTAGCTGCCCGTAAAGGTCAGCGAAATCTTCTGGGTCAGGTAGGCGCAGGCTTGCACGTTGGCGCGGTGCTGTGGCAGCCCCAGCAAGGCCCCCCGGTTGACCAGTTGACGCTCATTGGGGTTCCAGGCGAAGCTGCGCACGCTATGCTCGAAGATTTGTGGTTTGCCTGCCGAGGTGTAGTAAGAATAATTGGCGTTGAGGTAACCCCAGTCGCTGCGCCAGCGCAGGTCCAATTCCATGCCCCGGCTACCGCTGCCTTCGCCATTGCGATAGACAAATATCCCTGCTTCTTCGTCAAAAAGATTGCGGATCGATTCATCCTGAAACCAACTGAACACGATCGGGTCACGCTGGGCGATGTCGAAAAGGTTGGCGGTGAGAAAGAGATTCTGGCTCAATTGGTAGCCCAACTCCAGTTCAAACACCTGCGAGCGCTCCGGCCTCAAGAACCGGTCGGTAAGGGTGATAGACAGGCTGTCTGCGGCCACCGAAAAGTTGCCGGTGTAGGAAAGGGCGAAGTTGCCGACCGAAGGCGCCCTGAAAGAACGGCTGGCCAGCAGCTTGAAGTGAAAGCGGTTGAACTTGCGGGTGAGCCCCAGGCGTGGCACCAAGGCCTCGCCAAAGGCTGAATTGTAGTCGTAGCGCAGCCCGGCGGTAAGGTAGAAGTCGCCGGGGGTGTGGAAAATGCCTTGGGCATAGCCCGCAAAATTGTTGTAGCTCTGGTCCTGATCCCCCACCAGCAGTAGCTGCCGGTCGAGGTCGGCCTCGGCGAAGTCGTTGAAATATTCTCCCCCCAGCTGCAGGTTGATGCGGTGGGTGGGCTCCCAGTCGAGATGGAGCTTGAGGCGGTTGCGGGTAATGAGGTTTTCTTCCTGCCCGATCAGCAGAGAATCGGCCAAGCCACTAAACTGAGGAAATTGCAGAATGGTGGTGTAGCTGGGCTTGAGGGTCGCTTTTTCTCCCAGAGGCAAATTGAGGGCAAATTCGTTGTAGGTGGTGCGAACCCCCCGCGAAACCGGCCGGGTAAGGCTGGAATCGAGGTATGAGACGTCAGTCACGTCGTAGAAGTCGGTGATGTTGCGGTAAGAAAATTTGCCCCAGCGCAGAAAGAGGTTGGAGAAAAAAGGGCCGATGCGGGACTGGCCATCAAGGGGAACGTAGGCCCCCCGGCCCCGCACCGAATCGACCTGGTTGGCGGGAAAAAAGCCGAAAGCCTCTCGATCGGAACGTTGGGCTACGCCCCGGTAAGCGGACCAGTTGATGGTAAAATTGCGCCAATTCTTGCCGACGTAGAAGCGGCGGTTGATGCGGGCGCTGTTGCCGTCAAACCAGCCTTGCGAATAGCCCGCCGAGAGGCCGCTAACCTGCTCGCCGTTGTAGGTGGTGACCTTGATCACGCTCAGCTCGGCAAAGCCGCCATAAATGGCTGCCCCCGGCCCGCGGATCAGCTCGATGCGCTTGATCATCTCCACTGGGTAGTGGTTGCCAAAAGCCAGGCCCGCGCTGTAGATATCGTTCATTTCCTGCTCGTCGATGACCAGGAGCACTTTGCCCTCGTTGGCCCAGTTGCCCCGCAGGCCGATGCCCACCCGGCCTTGGCCCTCCAGCCCGAAGGTCACCCCCGGCACCAGGCGCAGCACGTCGATGAGCGAGCGCGCACCGCTATTGCGGATTTCCTCCTCGGTGATGACGGTGATGATCCCCGGCGAATTGCGGCGGGAAAGGGACTTGAGCGAGGCCACGCTCACCTGCCCGTTCAGCACCCCATCCAGGGCGCCGCCGCGCTGGCGGATACCCGGGGAGTCCAAGGCCGAGAGGGGCAATCCGTAGAAATCACCCGCCTCACTGCTGTCGGGGAGCGTCCCGGCAGGCTGCGCCAGCAAAGGGGCACTGCCCAGCAGGCAGCCCCAAATCATCCAGGTCCATATGCGATATCCTGTTCCCTGCATCATCGGCAAAGTAACGTAAAATAGCACGGGAAAAGTTTGGCAAGCAAGCGGTTAGGCGCGCTTCCCACCCTCGGATAGACAGGCAGGCCAGCAAGAGGTTGCGTGAAGAGGGGGACCGCTTGCTGGTTGCCCCACAGCCTTTCCCCGCCCTTTTTCGTATATTTCTCCCAAAGACGAGACCATGAGCTTACAGCATGCCATTCAATTGCTGGAATCTTTGCCCAAGCACCTGCAAACTGAAGTAGTTCATTTTGTAGAATTTCTGGCACACAAACAAGCCGCAGGGGCCGAGCCAGAAGACCAGCCGCCCCAGTCAGTTGGGGAGATGTCCCTGGCCGAACGCCGCAAAGCCAACTTTGGCCGGTTGAAGGGGAAAATTCATGTTCACCCTGGCTTCGATGATCCCATTGAGGGCTTTGAGGAATACATGCCATGAGCCGCTACCTGATCGACACCCATGTATTTATCTGGCAAGCTACTGATGCGCCGCAGTTGAGTGCGACCGTAAAGGAAATTATTGATTTTGGGGCTAACTTACTCCTCAGCTATGCCAGCATTTGGGAGATCAAGGTAAGCCTCGGCAAGCTGAGTTTTGACAACCCCTTTCCGCAGTTGGTTCAGGATGAACTCGTTCTAAACCAGTATTCCCCCCTCCTGCCAATCGACCTTACGCATGTCTTTCGGGTCAGCACCCTGCCTTATCATCACAAAGACCCCTTTGATCGCTTGCTGATCGCGCAAGCTGCCGTGGTAGGGATACCGATCCTCAGCGCGGATGTGGCTTTCGATGCGTATGATGGGGTGCAGTGTATCTAGTGAGAACGCCCGCTTTTTTCTTAAACGTTCTATCGCCCATGCTACTTTCCTTTTCTCCCCGTACTTTTTTCCTGATCGATGGCTGCGGGGCCCTCGTTTCCGCCCTCCTTCTCGGCGTAGTGCTGGTACAATTCGAATCGATTTTTGGTATGCCAGCAGGGGTGCTCTATCCGCTGGCGGCCATAGCGGCCGTGTTTATGGTCTATTCGCTGAGCTGCTATGCCCGCTTTCCCGCCAACTGGCGTCCTTTCCTCCGCGGCATCGCCCTGGCAAACCTTTCTTATTGCCTGCTCACGGCAGGGTTAGTCATTTACCATTACCCGTCGCTCAGCGGTTGGGGGGTGGCCTATTTTGTCGGAGAAATTGCCTTGGTGGTGGGGCTGGCCCTGGCAGAATGGGGGCGGGCAGCACAAGCGGAATAGCAGGCCACCAAAAGATGGGGGGCAACCATAAGGCAAGGATTATTCGCGGCTAATCGCTCTTCAGCCCCCTATTTCCCGAGCCTCTCCACCACCGCATCCACCAGCCGCGCCGCCAAATTCGCCGTCAGCCCGTCCCGGTCATAGCCCGGGTTCAGCTCGGCCAGGTCGCAAGCGACCACCTTGCCCGTGGCCAACAGCAGCTTTGAGGCCCGCCAGACAAAGTCCGGCGCAAACCCCAGGGGCGAAGGCGCACTCACCCCCGGCGCAAAAGGCGCCGCAAAGCCATCCAGGTCGATCGTCAGGTAGAGCGCGTCATGCCGCTGAGCAAAAGCACCTAGGATCGCCTGCACCGCCTCGAAATTATCCCCCGTACAAGCCTCGCTCAGCACATATGCTGCCCCGAATTGCTCAGCCAGCTCGAAGAGCAGCGGCGGGTTGGAAGCTGGCTGGATGCCGACGGCCAGGTAGCCCACCTCCGGATGCGCCTCCAGGACCTGGTTGAAAGGCGTGCCCGAATTCGGGGCGGCCGCCACCGGCCGCAGGTCGAAGTGCGCATCGAAATTGACGATGCCCAGGCGCTTTCCTTGCCCCGCCAACCCGCGCCGGATGCCTTGAAAGTGGCCAAAGGCCACATCATGCCCCCCGCCGATCACCAGCGGAAAGTGCCCGGCCGCCACCACCTGCGCCACGATCCCCGCCAGCAATGCCTGGCAGGCTTCCATTTCGCTCCCTTCGCAGGCCACATCGCCCAAGTCGGCCAGCCGGCCGGGCGCATGGGGATAGGCCAGTTTGGCCAGTTGCAGCCGCAGGGCCAAGGGCCCCGCTTGCGCGCCCACCCGCCCTTGGTTGCGGCGCACGCCCTCGTCGCAGGCGTAACCTAGCAAGGCTACTGGCTGCGGCACGGTGGCTCCGCCGGTCAGGTCCACACAGGCCACGGCTTGATGCCAGTATTGCAGGCCCGCCTCGGGGGGCGTCTGCCGACCTTGCCAAACCGCCGGGTCTGGCGGGCGGTAGCGGGCGTGTGGATGCGGAGGGAGAATCAGTTCCATGCCTGGCCGTCGAGGTAAACGGTTTGAATAGGGTTGCTGCCAAAGGCGTAGGGCAGCACGCCGTAGGAGTTAATCGGCTGGGTGAGGATCAGGTTGGCGCGCTTGCCCACCGTGATGGAGCCGACCTCCTCCGCCAGGCCCAGGGCGTAGGCCCCGTTGAGGGTGGCGGCGTTGATGGCCTCGGCGGGGGTGAGTTTCATTTTGATGCAGGCCAGCGAAACCACCAGGTTCATGTTGCCCGAAGGGGCGGAGCCGGGGTTGTAGTCGGTGGCCAGGGCCAGGGGCAGCCCGGCCTCGATCAGCGCCCGGCCGGGCGTGTAGGGGATGCCGAGGAAGAGCGAACAGCCCGGCAGGGCCACAGGCATGGTTTGGCTGCCACGCAGGGCTTCAATGTCTGTGGGCCGCAGCACCTCGAGGTGGTCGACCGAAAGGGCCTGGTGCTTCACCGCCGCCGCCACGCCGCCGATGGCAGTAAATTGATTGACGTGGGGCTTGCCCCGCAGGCCGTAGCGGTGGCCCGCCGCCAGGATGCGCGCGGTTTCGGCTACGGTGAAGTAGCCGGTTTCGCAGAAGACATCGATGTAGTCGGCCAGGCCTTCCGCCACCACCTGGGGCAATACCGTCTCCAGCATCAGGTCGAGAAAGGTTTTTCGGTCAGCCTGGTAGGTCGCTGGCAAGGCATGGGCCGCCAGGAAGGTAGCTTTGATGGGCAGGGGATAATTTTCCTTCAGCCGCCGGATGACGCGCAGCATTTTTAGCTCGGCCTCCGGGCTCAGGCCGTAGCCGGATTTGATCTCGATGGCCCCCGTGCCCAGGGCGATCACCTCTCGCAGGCGGGCTTCGCTTTGGCGGTAGAGGTCGGCTTCGGGGATTTGTTGCAGGGTTTGGGCAGAATGGAGAATGCCGCCGCCCCGGCGGGCGATTTCTTCGTAGCTCAGCCCCTCGATGCGGTCGATGAACTCTTGCTCGCGGTTGCCCGCGTAGACCAGGTGGGTGTGCGCATCGCACCAGGTGGGCAGGAGCATACAGCCGCTGGCGTCGACGACCTCGGCCCCAGCGATTTCTGGGCAGCCGGCCATCGGGCCGTAGGCGCTGATTTTACCGTCTTGGACCAGCAGGTAGGCGTTTTCGAGGGTGGGCAGCTCCGCCATGGCGCTGCCTGCGACGTAATCGAGGGGCTCAGGCCGGACCTGGAGGAGGGATTTGATGTGGGTGAAGAGGAGGGGCATGGGGGAAGGGGCAGGCTCCGGGCAAGAAAAAGGAAAAGGACGCCTTTAGCGCTGGCAGATTCACCATTTGCCTTCAAGATGATGGAAGGTTTCGTCAATGTCCCGGCGCATGGCTTCTGCCTCTTCGTCTGAAAGGGTTCCGGCGAAGGACAATACTTGTGCTCGGTTGCCAACCTGAGTAGGGCTATTTCGCTTGATCAACTGCACAAACTGGTAAATTTGATGCAACAGCCGAGGCTGATCAATGGCCTTTAGTTCAGTGAATATTTTTTCTTTGATGGTCATGATTAGGGATCAGTTTAAGCCTGAACAAGGGTTTCTTCAACCTTA
>CAZIVQ010000108.1:0-8711 GCA_964542415.1 uncultured Bacteroidia bacterium
GTACTATTTGCAATAAATGGATTGAGAACTTACCACTGCAAAATCTAACTATCTGACAATCATGACTTTAATTTGCGTCCTTGCGACTTTGTGTGAAACAAAAAGGGTAACTATTCTTTGCGTCTTACTAAAGGCCAACCGGGTCAACGACGAGCGCTTTACCATAGGCAAGGTTGCTTCGCCTCCGGCCCATGGTTGCTTACAAATATAAGTTGATGATCTGAGAACCAAAAACCCGCCGTACCAGGGAAAGGTGGGCGGGTTTTTTCGATAACCATGCGTTTCGCAAAGCGAAATAGAATCTGCAAGGGCGGGTTTCCGGAGTTAGCGCTGGATAAAGGCGCAGCTTAACAAGCCCCAACGGGACCGGCCACCAAGAAGCAACCGATAACCCCAGCCAGCAACCCCAGGAAAAAGTAGGTAAAAAAGACCACCGCTTTGCTCTTGGGGGCACAATTCCGGAACCAGAAGTAGGCCATCACCGCCCCAGTCAGAAAGTAAAGGACACCCGCTACCCACCATCCTGGCAGACAAGAGATCAAAAAGACCACCACGGCGGTACCAGCGATCAGCATGCTCCAACCTATCGCCAACCAATCACAAGTCGTAGGGGGACAGCTGCGACCGCGGCCCAAGACATACCAGAGGATGATGCCAAGGATTAGCAGCCCCCCCATCACCATGGACAGCGAAAGCGAAATCCCGGCGATGGTAGTACCTGGCACCAGGTCATCCATGGCCACGGCATCGACGGTGAAGGCCAGGGTAAGGCCCGCCAGCAACGCCAGCAAGTAGGGCCAGAAGCGGCAAAAAAGCGGGACGCGGCTGTCTTTGGCCGGTACTGCTACCGTACCGCTCAGGTCACCCTGGCAGCTACCCGGGCCGTGGGTCTCGACCCGGACCGTATAGCTTTCATCGACTGGCACCCGGGCATAGGCATGGCTGGCTTCGGGGCTGGTGGTGGTCTCAGGCTGAGACGCATCGCCCCAATGCCAGGTGTACCGATCGGGGCTGCCCCCGCTGGTACGAAGGCTGGCCTCTACCGTGAGGGTTTCTGCCGCCAGCTGAGGCAGCAGTTTCAGTTCGTCCAGGGTAGGACAGGTAACCTCCTGTGCCGGGACGACAACCTCAGTGAAGCGCTCATCGCGGCAGTCATCCGGGCCGCTGCTCTCCACCTTGACATCGTAGATCTCGGGCAGGCCTTGCCGTTTGGCATAGACGTGGGTCGCCTCTGGGACGCTCGTGTTTTCTGAGACGCTGCCATCCCCCCAATGCCAGACATAAGCCGTGGGTGCCGGGCCGGTATGGTTTACCCGCAGGGAAAATTTCACTTCCTGCTCGGTGGCCTCATCCCGAAGGACCGCCGTTTCGATCATAGAAATGACCGGACAACCGGTGGTCGCGGGAATCTCCACCGGGCCAAACTGCTCGCTTTCACAGTTGCCAGGGCCTTTGACTTTTACCCGCACCGTATAAGGCAGGGCTTGATTGACGGCCCGGACATACTCGTGCTTGGCGCTGGGGACGAGGGTCTCCTCGGGCAGGGAGCCATCCCCCCAATCCCACACAAAACGCTCGGGCCCGCCAGCGGCCAGCGACAGCCGGGTCGACACCGCTTGGGTGGTCCGGCTGACGGCATCCAGGCTTACCTCCAGGTCCCCAGGCACCGGGCACCATCCCGGGACAAAGACCGCTTGTTCTACCTGGCTCTCACAGCTCCCCGGCCCGTTCACGGTTACCTTGAGCTTGTAGCTGGTCTCTTCGCTGCCTTCGCGGCGGATGTAGCGGTGCTGCGCCCCCGGCTCGGTGGTTACCTCCACCGGAGAGCCATCGCCCCAATCCCAGGTATATTTTTCTGCCGGACCATCTTCCATAAGGACGGTGGCGGCTACCGCCTGCGCCTGAAAGTCGTACGCCACCACCGACACCTTCAGATGGGTGACCAGGGGACAAACCCCAGCAATACGCACCGGCAGGCTTCCTGCCCAGCTACACGCGCCGGGCCCATCGGTACTGACTTTGGCGGGATAAGACTTGGCATCCCCACGGGGCACCGGGTAGACATGGGTGAAGGTCAAACCCTCGGCCCTGCCGTCGGGAAGGCCCGGGCTGCCGGGCAAAAATTCGAGGGGGCTGCCGTCACCCCAGTCCCAGCCGAAGGCCGCAGGCGGGGGGCCCTGTACCCGGATGCCGACCTGCACTACCTGCCCGGCGGGAGTTATTTCTCCCAGCACCAAGCCAGCCACTTCCAGTAGCGGGCAGGGTAAGCCAGCCAACTCCAGGTCTCGCTGGGCGGCCGCCTCACAGCTATCTGGACCCACGGCCGTCACCCTTATCTTGAAGGGGGAAGGTTGGCCTGCTTTCAGGGCAAAAGCATGGTTGGTGGTGAGGCCACTGCTGGTCTCCGGGCTGCTGCCATCGCCAAAGTCCCAGCGGAGGCTGTCCGGGGCCGGTCCGGCGACCCGCACCGCAAAGGTCACGAGGCGGTGCTCCCCCGCCAACTTCTCGTCGGTCACGGCGATTTCGGTAATGACCGGGCAGCGCCCCGGCACCGATACTTCGGTCTGGGCCGAGGCCACGCAGCTAGCTGGTCCGGTAGTTTCTACCCGCACGGTACGCAGCTCCGCATCGCCTGGGGGACGGGTATAGCGATGGGTCGCTTCGGGCACATCGGAGGTCACGGTGTCGGTCCCGTCGCCCCAGTGCCAGGTAAAGGCATCGGGTTTGGGGCCGGTGACCTGCAGGCGAAACTGGGCCTCCACCGCATTTTCTCCCTGCAACTCCATGCTCACCGGCAGCTCAAACCGGATGACCGGGCACTGTCCCGGCACTTCGACCGTGGTGGTCCCGCTACTTTGGCAAGGGCCCGGGCCGCTGGCCTGTACCTTGACTTCGACCTGAGCGGCTTCGCCCGGCGGGCGCGCAAATACGTGCTGGGCTTCGGGTCCTGGAGTAATTTCTACCGGGCTGCCATCGCCCCAGTCCCAGGTAAATTCTGAGGCGGGACCGTCTTTGAGTACGACTCTGAAAGCCACTTCATGTTCGCCGCTCTCCATGCGGCTCAGCCGCTGTTTGAGGGCCACGATTTCCGGACAAGGCGGGGACGGTACCGGCACATTCACCTGCAAGTTATCCTCACAGCTACCGGGCCCGAGGCCGCGAACCTGGACCGTCACGTTGGTCTGATCGAAGCGGCGGGCAAAGCGGTGGGTAGCTTGTGCCTCGGTGGTGATTTCGATGGCGCTGCCATCGCCCCATATCCATTCGTAGCGATCTGGCGCGCCATGGGCGGGAATTTCCAGCCGGATATGCGCCTCGACTTCGCTGGAGCTGACCTGGCTGCTGTTGAGTTCGGCGAGGTGGAGCAGGGGGCAGAATTTGGCCAGGGAAAAGGAAACCTGCTGGCTGCTCTCACAGCCACCCGGGCCTTTGGCCTGGGCCCCGAGGGTAAAGGCCTGGTCTTGGCCAGCCAAACGGGCGTAGGTGTGGGTGGCGGTGAGTCCCGGCAGGGTCTCCGGGGCGCTGCCATCGCCCCAATCCCAGGTGATCTCGGTGGGCGAAATGCCTTTGACCTGCGCCACCACCGTGACGGCCTGGGCGACATCGGAAAGGGTACCGGGAGTAAGGAGCAGGCCGGTCAATTCTCCACATAACACCTGTATCCCAAGAGGATCACCGCTGAGGGGGTAGGCCTTCTCTCCCGGGGTATACTCGACGATGAAGGTCCAGCCGGGAACCGGGTTGCCGTCAGGGTCGGGATGGGTTTCATCGAAGCCTTTGGTGGTGTTCCATTCGGTGGTCCAGTCGCGCAGCAAGGTCACCGAGCCCCCTTCGGTCAGGTCGAAGCCCTGGGCCGGGTCGGCCGCGATGCCAAAAACCCGGCTGGTGACGGGCGTGCCTTGGGCATTGACGGAGAAGAAGTATCCGCCCAGGATGCGATAGCTGCGCTCAGGCGCCTGGCTGCGGGGCTTGGTGTAGGTAATGTCTCCTCCCAGCAGCTGGGAAGGGGTGAAGTCCTCAGGACTGGCGGCATCACTGCTGGTGTAGATCACGCCCCGGCTGGGGAAGCCTGTCCGGGCAATGTTTCGAGACTTTACGTAGGGCCGTTCGACCAGTCCCGCTGGTACAGAAATAGGGGTTTTCATGGGGTAGAGATGAAAAAAGGGCGCTGTCTGGCTTGTTTTTGGCCAGAAAGCGAAGTAATTGAGGCGGGAAAAGCGACGGACAACAACGGGGAAAAAGCGGTAGATACTTCTGACTATCCAACTATCAATATACTCAAAATATTGTAGCAAACCAGCGGTTTAAGGAGGGCAGCGGGGAAGCCTTTTGCGAGGATGAACGAAGGGGAAAACCCCAAAATTTCCGCCCATGCTTCTCGCTTCAGCCCCAGTAAAGGGGTGGGCCATGACGGCCTCTGGCTGGGCTTCATGCGTAAGGATTTGATCATTATCGCAGAAAAATCACGGATTGGGTTTTTCTTTCTTCCGGGTCTCTTCCCCTTCTCACCCTAACGGAGGACGTTTCAGGAGGCGATGTTACCGGCGATGAAAGCCCCCTTGGGCAGCGGGCTCCAAGCAAACAGGGAAGTAAGAATTCGCCGCAGAGGAAGGCATATTGAGCGGCAAAGGCATTTTTTGTCTAGGTCATTTTCCATACCTTGAAACACCCTGCCAGTGGAAATGAACGCCAGCCCAAAATAAGGAGTAGCATGTCCCGACACGAATCAGGCTCAAAGCGGAACGAGCAGCAGCTTTCTGCGGGGAGGAACCCGGGTTCCTCCTCAGGAAATAAGCGTTGGCACTTGTTTCCGATCCGGCCAGACCTGCAATGCCTGTACCTCGAGGGCTCCATCGAACCGGAAGACCTCGAAGGGTTGGAAACGACGCTCCATAAAATGACGATTCTGCGAAAAGAATCGGAAGGCTTTTCGTTGATGATCGACGGAAGCAAGCTGGTCTCGATGACGCGGGAGGCGATAGAGACGCTGCGCCTTTGCCTGAGCGAGCTAGCCAACGCTGAGGTCATCAGCGAAGTCATCTGGGTATTGCCCTCCTCCCAGCTTCACTCGTTGGCCACCCCTCTCTCGGCCCGGACCTCTCTGCTGCCCTTTTCGATCCACCCGACCCTGCTACACGCGTTGCGCAGCTTGAGCAGCCGCATTGCTGCCCGCCCCCTACCCCAAAACCGGCGGCAGCAACTCGGCCTGACCACGGCCTTTGGCGCGCATTGGAAAACGCAGGACCACCTCTTGGTACATGGCCAGTTGGTCCCCCTCCACTGCCCCCCAAGCTGGCAGTGCCAGACAGACAGTGGCGCTTTGGAGCAGTACCTCGTGGCCGATCGCTTGCTGCTGTTACGCTGCGTGGGCGAGACCCTGACGCCCAGTCCCGAGGGACAGGCTTGCCTCAAACAAAGCCTGCCCCAGCCCAGCAAGCCCTACGTGGCCATTCTCATCGACCTTTCTGGCCTCTCCACCTGTCCCGCATCGCTCAGCCAGTGGCTCCGCGCCGCCTTGGCCCCGCAAGCCGCCGCCGGTACGGCCATCGTCTACTTGTTGCCCCCAGTCATCGGCAAACTGGAAGCATGGCTCTTTCCCCAGCGGCCCCTACGGTTTCGTTTGTTTTCTGTATCTTCAGCCTTAGGGTACTGGCTGCGCCAACCTTTTCCCTCTATGCCTGCCTCTTCTCAGCTCCCTAAGCCCACTATGCTTAACCCTATCGAGTCATATACCAAGGAGGAACTCTATGCCCTGGCTCACCAGGCCCAAGTCCAGCTGCAAGCAACGCCCCGGGCCGAAACCTTGGAGCAGTATCTCAACCATCTGTTACAACTCCAATCGCCTCCCGAGATTCCGGCTACGACTTCGCCGGTCATTCGGGCTCAGCTTGAGCTGCTTACCCAGAAGTTCCAAAGCATGCATGGGCAGCAGCTCAACCTCGAGGCTCTAATCGACCAGACCAGTGACGGCATCCTGGTGTTTGATGAGTCCCTTACCCTCCAGCTGATCAACCGGACCATGGCCCGGCTGGCCCAGCGCATCTACCGGGGAAGGTGGCAGGTAGGGGCTTCTCTCCCCCAACTTTTACCCCCCGCCGCCATCACTTACTGGCAGCGGCTGTGGAAAGCTGCCTTCAATGGACGACAGATTCAGACCATTGCCCGCTCTTCGAACCAACCGGGCTGCCGCTTTTACGAATACCTCCTCTTCCCCATCCGCGACGGCCAAAATCACATCCACAGCGTGGCTTTTTCCTGCAAAGACGTTACCGCCGTCCACCGGGCCAACCTCAAGCTGCAACAAAAGCAGCACCTGCTGGAGTCGGTGTTCTACAGCGTGCAGGAGGGCATCTTCCGCACCCGCCCCGGCAAAGGCATCGTGTTTGTCAACCAAATGTTTGTGGACATGTTTGGCTATGATTCGGCGGAGGAAATGCTCCCCCTTGATCCCTATGTGCTTTATGAAAATCCCCGGCGGCGCGACGACTTCGTCAACCTCGTGCAGCAGCAGGAAGGGTTTCGCAACCAGGCCGTGCTGTTCAAACGCAAGGATGGCAGCACCTTCCACGGCCTGATCAGCAGCAAAAAAACCATCGAAGAAGACGGCACCGTCTACCACGACGGAGCCATCCGGGATGTGACCGACCTCAAAGAATTCGAGCGCCAACTTAAAGAGCATAACTATCAACTCAAGCAGGTCAACAAACAGCTCAAGAAGGTCAATCATGAGCTGGACAAGTTTGTGTACAGCACTTCCCACGACCTGCGGGCGCCGGTGGTCACCCTCGCGGGCTTGATCAACATCAGCCGCATGACCGAAGACCCGGATGAAAAAGCCCACTATGGAGAACTGATGGAGCAGAGCGTGGATAAATTGGACCAATTTATCCGCAACATTATCGGCTACTCCCGCAACGCTTCAAATGACATGAAGCGAGAGGTGATCAACTTTCAGCGGCTCATCGACCACAGCCTGGAACAACTGGAAAGCTTGCCACAGTTTGACCAGGTTCAGTGTGAGGTAGAAATCAAGGCCGAGCAGCCTTACTTTTCAGATCCAGATCGCTTGCAACTCATTTTCACCAACCTGCTGTCCAATGCGGTGCGCTACTACGACCCCGAAAAGGCCCACCCCTGGGTAAAACTAACCGTCTCCGTGAAAGAAAATACCCTTCATTTGTCTTGTGCGGACAATGGGATCGGGATACAGTCCCAATACCTCGACCGGATTTTTGAGATGTTTTACCGCGCCAGCTCGCGCAGCAAGGGATCGGGCATCGGGCTTTACATCGCCAAGGAAGCGGTCAGTCGCCTGGGCGGCTTGGTCTTGGTCGAGTCAGAACCCGGAAAGGGCTCGACCTTCAAGCTGGAGTTGCCCGAAGTGGCCGAGGTACGGGAGCTTTCTACGATATGGAAGCAGGGAGAATAACGCGGAACCGGCCAGGCCCATTTTTTTAGGGGGCTCATACAACCTTTGCCCTGACAAATGGTACGTTGATCACCGTTATGGAAAACTCCTCCCCTTATCCGATCCGGCCAGAAGAAGCCGAGCTCGTCGCCCGCTGCCGGGCGGGGGAGCGGCTGGCCCAGCGTCAGCTGTACGAGCAGTACAAGGATGCCATGTACACCTTGAGCTACCGCATTACCAATGACTTCGAGCTGGCCCAAGATGTGCTGCAAGAAGCATTTATCGCCGTTTTTCGCGGCCTGGACCGCTTCCGGCATGCCTCTACCCTGGGCGCTTGGATCAAGACCATCGTGGTGCGCACCGCTTACAAGAAAGTCGGGCAACAGCGCCTGTCTTTACCGCTGGACGAGGTCACCGGGGCGCAGGAACCCCTTGACTGGGGCGACTACCTGGACGTCGAATACCTGGAGCAAGCCATCCAAGCCTTGCCCCCCGGCTACCGCTCCGTCTTTGTGCTGATCGAGATCGAGGGCTATGCCCACAAAGAAGTAGCCGAGATGCTGGGCATTTCGGTGGGGACCTCCAAGTCCCAGCTCTACTACGCCAAACGGCACCTACAGCGCCAACTCAAAGCCATGGGAGTCCGCTCATGAAAGAACGCAACCGCCATACCCTGAAGGCTACCCTGGCAGCCATGCGCAGCTACCGCGCCAGCCAAGACGGCTGGGAACGGCTGACCCAGGAACTGGACGCCCTGCCTCCAAGCGAGGCGGGGCAGGAATTGCTACAGGACAGCCTCCGTACCATGCCTCGCTATCAGGCCCCGCCCACAGTCTGGCAGCGCCTCGAACCCCAATTGCCCGGTCGCAGGCCCCGCTGGCATTGGCTGCCGGTGTCGGTGGCGGCGGCGGTGTTGCTCTCTTTGGGGCTGCTTTCCTGGTACCAATGGCAGACCCGCCCCTTGGCTGCCCTCCCTCCCCAAGCCGAACAGCGGAGCAGCCCCGCGCCTGAGATCGCCGAGATGGCCATTTTTGATCCGGCCACGGCGCAGCTCGCCGAGTGCCTGACCGATGCGCCAGAGGAAGTCCAGCGGGCCACCGCCCCGGAGTTGGCCGCTTTGCAGGCGATGGCCCAGCGCCGTGACAGCCTCCAAGCCGCCGGAGACTTCCAACCCGCCCAGCGGCTCGCCTCCCAGCACCAAGCGCGCCTCCAAGCGCTTTGGGAACGGCATTGCGCCACGAAATAAGCTCGCTTTGCTGCTAACAAAGCGCTGGGATTGCTGGTTATTTTTTCGTAACCTCAA
>CAZIVQ010000109.1:0-8670 GCA_964542415.1 uncultured Bacteroidia bacterium
GCATAGCCAAAATGCTCGCCCCGCTCCAAGGTCCCCGCAGGCAAGCCCCCGCTGCTGTTTCGGATCAGCGTATGATCATGGACCGTGCCGTCAGTATTGAGCGAGAGGATGAAAACCGCGCCGGAGTCGGCGGTATTCAGGCCGGTAGCGTCGGTATTGCCGGGCGCGCCCACAGCCAGTTCAGGGCGGCCATCGCCATCAAGGTCGCCCAAAAAAGCCAAGCCATGCCCCAGTGCTTCCTGCCCGGTTAGGCTGCCGGTGAAGCCGCCCACGTTTTCCGCGATTTGCTGCTCGGATTTAACCGTACCATTGGCATTCAGAAAGAGAATCCATAAGGCTCCGTCGGTAGGAGAGTTGCTGGAGCGCCCGGGAGCGCCCACCGCCAGGTCATCTATGCCGTCTCCATCCAGGTCGCCAAGGGGAGCGATTGCCCGGCCAAAGGCATCGTAGCCCTGCAAGGGGCCCAACAAGCCTCCCTGGTTTTCGTCGATAACCTGGCTGGTGACCACGGTTCCGTTCGTAGTCTGGCCAAAGAGTAAGGTGGTAAAAGAAAAAAAGCACAGGAGACTAATAATTCTAATGTACATGTAGGTGAAGTTGAAATGGTAATATGGGCTTTGTGTCACAAAAAGGTAAAAAGTAAGCAGCGCCGAGGGTAAAATAGTAACCAGATAGGCTCAACTACGCTTTTGGATAAGGCAACCACAAAAACGACCGGAACAGGCGCCCCCTGATCGTAGGCTGTTCCTCCTACGAAGCGAATCCTGCTCACACGGAGGGCAAACCCACGCGCGAGAAGAGGCAACCCCTCGCGGTCATGGACAAAGTAAGAAAGGAAACGGCCTGCTTGGGGCTGGCCCTGATCGCAGATCAGCATCGGGCAAGGGAATTAAGAAAACCCCTGCTTACCTACCAAAATCCCTCGCCAAAACTGAGCAAAGTCATTGCCCGGGGAGGACAAAAGGCGCTATTTTTCGAAGGCTTAGGCTTCATCGCTCACCCTCCAACGCTTTGATCCATGCTCCGCATCGCCTTCCTCTTCCTCCTGACCCTCCACGCCCTGATCCACCTGCTGGGCTTTGGCAAAGCCTTCAAACTAGCGGAGATCCCGGCCCTGAACCAGCCCATCGGAATGGGCGGGGGCTTGCTGTGGTTGGCGGCGGCGACCTTGCTGCTGCTGGCGGCGCTTGGCTATGGCCTGCGGCAGCCGCTGTGGTGGGTGACGGGCCTGGCGGGCTTGTTGCTGTCGCAGGGGCTGATCCTCTGCACTTGGGGCGACGCCAAATTTGGCACCCTGGCCAACCTTGTCCTCCTGCTGGCACTGCTGCCGGCTTGGGGTCACTGGCGCTTCGGGCGCGTGGTCGAGCAGGACTTACAGGCCCTGAGCCGTAGCGCCGCCGCCAACTATTCACTCCAAGCACCCGCTGCATTGCCGGAACCGGTGCAGCGTTGGCTGCGGGCCAGCGGGGCCCTGGAGCACCCCCACATCCGTCAGATACACCTCCACCAGACGGGGCGACTGCGCCTCAAACCCGAAAATCCCTGGCTGCCCGTGGCCGCCGAGCAATGGTTTAGCCTCCCCGAACCTGCTTTTGTCTGGCACGCCCAGGTGGGCAGCGGCGGCCTCCTATCATTCGAAGGCCGGGACCAGTACCAGGACGGCCGGGGCCACATGCTCATCAAAGCCTATTCGCTGCTGCCGGTGGTCGATGCCCGCGGCCCCGAACTCGATCAGGGCGTCTTGGTGCGCTTTCTCTCCGAAATCATCTGGTTTCCCCAAGCGGCTTTGGCCCCCTACCTACGCTGGGAAGCGGTGGATGACCAACACGCCCGCGCTTTTTTGTCCTTTGGCGGCGTGGAAGCCGGGGGGGTATTTGAGTTTGACGAGCAGGGTCGCCCGGTCAGTTTTGAAGCCCCACGCTACTACGAGCAGCCCGGGGGCGCCACCCTCGAAACCTGGCACATCGACATTGACCCCGAGGGCTTCCAGCCCCTGGTCGATGGCGTTTCCGTCCCCACCCGAGCCAGCGTCACCTGGAAGCTCGACAGCGGCGATTTTACCTGGTATGAGCTGGAGGTCACCGCCCTCGAATACCAGTAGGGGCGTCCCGGCAGTACGCCCCCAGCATCGCAGGAGCGTACCGCAGCCCCTCATTGCTCATCACGCCATCCCTTTTCCTCAGGAGTGCCCCCGCACCACAATGTTGATGATGCGCCAATTGAGCACCAAGAAGCGCCACGCCTGATAGGGCAAAAACTTCCGCCAAAACAGGGTCTTACTCGTTGGCATAGGCGGGTAGTATTCTTCGGAGTATTTCTGGACGTTTCGCATAATGATAGGTGTCACTGATTTAACCACTAAGGACGCAGATCATGGATGGCGGTGAAACCGGCAGAGATTTCACTAAGGGCACAGAGTTTTTTTCACCGCAAATTGTAGAGGCAAATTGTAGAGAAAGGGATTCATGGTTTGCTGGTACTTCCTCTATTGTCCCCAGCCCCAATTACCAATCCCTTATTCCCCCTACTCCCCTACTCCCTTATTGCCCTTCTACTCCGGCAACATCCACCACAGGGGTCTTCCTTTGGCCTTGTAGAGAAACATGTAGTGCATAAACCACTTCATCCAATGGCCGGCGAGGCCGGGTTCGCCCATGGTGTAAGTGATGTCGCGGCCCCATTCGGGGTATTTGTCCCAGTCGGGGACGATGGGACTCACGGTCATGGTCGCGGCGGTGCCTTGGGTCATGCCGAAGCCAGCCGAAACGATACAAGCGGCGCCCATGCGACTCATAGAGGCGGTATGGCGCAGTTCGGGTTTACCGGCCTTGATCCACTCAGCCACGTTTTGGGCCGTGATCTTGCCCATGACGCCCGAGGGCATACCCGTACGTGGGGGCGCCGCAAAAATCTTGGTGCCATTAGGACTGACCATCGGTTTGGAGATGGCGTGGGGTGGGGCAAAGGAGATGCCCGGAGCAAAAATGTTTGGGTAGGCCTGGTTCTGATAGGTTTCAGGCCAGTCGTCGGCCGACCATTCTTCATAAGGCTTACCGCTGTAATCGGCATCCACTTTCATGAAGCCGTTGGGGGCAAAGAGCCGATCGGTGATGTCGCCGCCCTGCTTGTCGTAGGCCTTGAAGCCATGGCCCGAAAAGCCCGGGATCAGCATGGCAAAGTCGTAGGGCTGATGGCCCGTTTGACCATCCAGGGTCTCATATTCGATCTCAGTGGCCGTCACCCGCTTCACCCCGGCCCGTTTGATCCAGGAAATGTCCCGTTCGATGAAGTAGGATTCGGCAAAGAGCTTGGTGTTGCTGATGTAGCCGCCTTTACGGATGAAGGCCCCTCCCATCCCGAAGTCGCCCAGCTCGTACTCGTTGGTGAGCCAGACAAGGTCGGCCAGGCGCTCCAGTTTGCGGCGCTTGATCTCAAAGGCCACGTTGAGGATGTATTCGAAAGCCGCCCCCTGACAGGTAGCGTTAGGGTGGCCGGTGCCAATGACAAAAGTCTGTCGCTCGCCATTCTCCATCTTCTCCAACTTCTCGCTGAGCAACTCCCAGGCGTGGGCGGCATGGTGGTAGCTACAGACGGAGGCAAGGTTGCCTTGGCCGGGGTTCAGGCCCTCGGTGGCTTCGAAGTTGAGCTTGGGGCCTGTGGCGTTGATGAGAAAGTCGTAGGGAACCCGGCGGGTTTCGCCTTGGCGGCCCGCCTCGGTGTATTCGACTTCGACAAAGCCACGGCCCTGACTGCCATCGCCCTCAGGAAAGAAGTTGGTGGCCTTGGCCTGCACCAATTCGATGCCCCATTTGTCATAAAGCGGCTTGAGTTCGAAGCGCACTTCGTCCACCGACATGCGCCCGACCCCAACCCAGATGTTGGAGGGGATCCAGTGGTAATAGCGATTGGGAGTGACCACCGTGATACGGTGTTCCTTGCCCAGGTAGCGATGCAGGTAAGCGGCGGCCGTATGCCCAGCGATGCCTGCTCCGAGAATGACGATGTCAGTCATGGGATGAAGAGATAAATGAGCGGGGGAAATGACACCCAACCAATCGACCTATTATAATTTTATTATTACTTGGACCACAGGCAAGGATAGGCAGGTTTCCAAATATGTAAGAATGCGTAGGGTCGGCCAATGCGTTTTCTCAATAGCCCCCATGCTTTTTCGCACCCACTCAGCCTTCCCAGCGGGCCAGGATCTGCTCCGCCACAAACATATCCTCGGCGGTGGTGAGCTTGAGGTTGTCGTAGGAGCCGGGGGAAATGGCCACGGGCTGGCCGGTCACCGCTTCATAGAGGCTGGCATCATCGGTAAATCGGTCGTGAGGGGCCTGCTCGTAGGCGGCTAGCAGCGCCGCCAACCCAAATACCTGGGGGGTTTGCACCTCCAGAAAAGCCGAGCGATCCACCGGGGCGGAGGTTCCGTCGGGCTGCTGCTGCCGCAAGGAAAATTTGACCGGGACGCAGGCCACCGCCGCCCCCTTTTCCGCCGCCATTTCATAAGCTTGGGCCAGCATCTGCTGGCTGGCAAAAGGCCGTACCCCATCATGGACCGCTACCAGGCAAGGGTCTGCCGCGCTTACCTGCTGCCGCAGAAAACGCAAGCCCGCATGGACCGAAGCGGTACGGGTGGCCCCGCCCGGACAGGTATGGATGCGGTTGCGGTCAACCGGGCTCAGCTCCGATTGTCTTTCGATGGCCTGCCAAGGCCCGATCACCTCCGGATGCAGCACCAGCACCAACGGGAGCTGGGCGTCCAGCCGCAAAAAGGCCTGGACCGTCCGCAACAAAATAGGCAGGCCCCCAAGCGGCAACAGCTGCTTGGGGACTTCGCTTTGCATGCGGCTACCCGTGCCGCCCGCCACGATGATCGCCGTCTTGAGCAGGGTCGACATCAGAGGATCAGCATGGCGTCGCCATAGCTGTAAAAGCGGTATTTTTCTTTCACCGCCTCTTCGTAGCATTGCATCATGAAGTCATAGCCCATGAAGCCGGCTACCATCATCAACAGGGTCGACTTGGGCCGGTGGAAGTTGCTAAGGAAGGCGTTAGAAATGTGAAATTCGTAGGGCGGATAGATGAACTTGTCTGTCCAGCCGCTATCGTTGTTGAGCATGCGACTAGCGGAAACCGAGGATTCGAGGGCGCGAATGACCGAGTTGCCCACCGCCAGTACCCGGCGGCGGGATTTTTTGGCCTCATTGACCAGGTCGCGGGTCCGCTCATGGATTTCGTAGTATTCAGAATCCATGCGATGCTTGGAAAGGTCCTCCACTTCTACCGGGTTGAAGGTGCCGATGCCCACGTGCAAGGTGAGGTATGCCTCTTCGATGCCTTTGAGTTCGAAGCGCTTCAGCAGCTCGCGGGTGAAGTGCAAACCCGCAGTAGGGGCCGCTACGGCCCCGACATTTTTGGCAAAGACCGTTTGGTAATCGTCCCGGTCCCGGGGCTCTACTTCCCGCTCAATGTAGGGAGGAATGGGGGTCAGCCCCAGCTTGTCGATGAGCTGGTGTAGCTCTTCGTTTTCGCCATCGTAGAGAAAACGAATGGTTCGGCCGCGTGAGGTGGTGTTGTCTACGACTTCCGCCACGAGGTCATTCTCTCCAAAGAACAGTTTGTTGCCGACACGGATTTTCCGGGCTGGTTCTACCAGCACATCCCATAATTTCTGCTTGATGTTGAGTTCTCGCAGCAAGAAGACCTCGATGCGGGCTCCGGTCTTTTCTTTCTTGCCAACCAAGCGGGCAGGAAACACCTTGGTGTCGTTGAGCACCATGACGTCGCCTTCGTCAAAATACTCCAGAATATCTTTGAAGGTCCGGTGTTCGATTTTGCCGGTATCCCGATGAGCCACCATTAACCGGGACTCGTCCCGAGGTGCAGCTGGGTACTGAGCGGTCAGCTCTTCCGGAATCTCGAAATTGAAAGCGGACAGTTTCATTGCCATGATGAGGAGCAGTATGGTTGGGAATAAAAATAGGAGGCAAAAATACAGCAAGTGCGTTTCAGAAACAAATTTAGGGCAAAGGCAAATCGAGCAATTATAAGAAAGCCGTATATCGCCTCCCCACAGGCCGAGAACCCCGCGACCTCCGGGGGTTGGGCCGGGGTCACGGATGGCCCTCGGGGAAAACTTGGAGGGATGGCCGACTTTTCCTAGGTTTCTGGCATGAAGAACTTTTTGCTGCTTTTTGTCTGCCTTGGGCTGTTTGCCTGTGGACCGGCCGCCTCTTCGGAGGCAGGGGAAAAAACAGCCTCTGCCCAGGCGATCGAATTACCAGCTCCCCGCCAATGGCTGCTGGTGTTGACAGAGGACTGGGACGCTTCTGCCGGGCAGCTATATGGCTATCAGGCGCAGGGCGACGAATGGGAAGTGGCTTGGGGGCCCTTGCCGGTGGTGGTCGGCCGCAAGGGCCTGGCCTGGGGCCGGGGCGAAGTGCCCATCCAAGGGCTGCCCGGACCGGTTAAACGGGAGGGCGACCGCAAAAGCCCGGCGGGCGTCTTTGCCCTGGGAGAAGCCTTTGGGTACGCCCCCGCCGATTCGGCTGCCTGGCTGGCCTGGCCTTATTTGCCCATCACCGCCGGGACCATGTGCATTGAGGATACGGCCTCCGCCGCCTACAACCAACTCGTGGACGAATCCACCACCGCCGGGGATTGGACCAGTACCGACCACATGCAGAGAGAAGACCACCTCTACCAATGGGGGGTGTTTGTCCACCACAACTATCCCGAGCCCCAGCCGGGGGCAGGTTCCTGTATTTTTCTCCACCTTTGGCGAGACCAAGCTTCGGCGGGCACGGCCGGTTGTACGGCCATGAGCCAGGAAACCATGCTTCAGCTGCTACGTTGGCTGGATCCCGCGCAATCGCCCCAGCTGATCCAGCTGCCGCTCAGCGCCTATGAGGCTTACTCTGCCCGCCATCCGCTGCCCCCACTTTCCCGCTGAAGCAGGCAAACAGGGCATTTAGGTGAAAAACCGAACCATTCGGCCCCCCAAACCTTCCATTCACCCGATTTGCCAGAACCGTATTTCTTTCCGGCAACATATTTGCTCATTCGGGATACAGGGCGCATCCTTTGTCTTGTGTCCCTCCCAGCGACCCTTTAGGAAGCTGGATTATCTAGTACTTTTTATGTACCGTATTTCAAAAACCCAGAAAGGCTGGTATGTCAAAAACAATACCAGTGGCGCGGGACGGTGGCTCAGTCCGGCCGAAGTGGAAGGCTTGTTAGCAGAATTTCCTCACCTGCGCAACAGCCATAGGGTGACCTATTTTCGCAATCGGCTTTCTTCAGTCAATCCGCTCCCGTAAATAATCAACACCATACCTAATTTTCTCAGCGCCCCTTTCGGGCATACAGTTCAATAAGTTTTTTCATGGTGTTTGTTTGGGTTTGGACCGCTCCTCAGGGAGCGGTTTTTTTTTGTCGCTTTCCCTCAGTCCTCTGCCGGGCGGTAGACCATCTTGCGGTGGGGGATGCCGACTTCTTCGAATTCTTCCCCTTCCGGCACAAAGCCAAATTTTTGGTAGTACCCCAGGTTGTGGGTTTGGGCGTGGACGTACACCTCGCCTTTGCCGAGGGGAATGTCGCTCATGACTTTTTCGAGCAAGGCCCGCCCGACGCCTATGCCCCGGTAGGGTTTGAGCACGGCAAAGCGCTCCAGGCGGTATTTGCCAGAATTGGATTGTAAGCGCCAGCGGGCAGCCCCTACAGGTTTGTCGCCATACCAGGCCAGGTAGTGGGTAGCCAGGTGGTCGAAGCCATCGTACTCGTCCTCATCGTCGACTTCGACTTCATCGACGAAGACTTCGGTACGGATAGAAAAAACGTGGTTGTACAGCTCGTCGGTGTCGGCCTGTTCGACAACGATGGGCAAAGCTTGGGTCGGCGTCATAACGTTTGGCAATTGGGGCAAAAGGTAATATCCAGAATATCAGGGCCTTGCGCTAACAAAAACTCGCAAATCTTCTTCAAGGAGCACCAACGAAGGCAAGGTCCAGGAAAAAAATGAAGGTTCCGGAAAAGGACTTTGTATAATAAAGGCCAGAGGCCGTGTCGACGCGAAGAAAAATAATTTATGATAAACAGAAGGTACAGGCATAGGAAACAATCCACGGAAAGGGAGAGAACAAAAATAAGCCTTGGGAGGGGATTTGGCGCGTTTATTGAACGCCCCGTAGCCAAATTGAAGGGAAGAAGAGACCTTTAGGCTTTTGCTTCGAAAACCAGGAATAACATACCTTCGACTTTGGAGCTATAACTTTTTCCCTACCTTTGACCGTAAAACAAACCATTCTTCCAAAAAGTTCCTAAAAACAAGCGACGGATCAAAATTCCGAATTACCCTCTTCTTCCTACATTGCAGCACAAACAACCCTACCATTTCACATGCCGAAGAATTTATTGATCGTAGAGTCTCCTGCCAAAGCCAAAACCATCGAGAAATACCTGGGAAAGGATTTTACCGTCAAGGCCAGCTATGGCCACATACGGGACCTGCCCAAAGGAGACAATGCGATAGACATAGAAAACGGCTTCGAACCCAAATACGAAGTCTTGGCGGACAAAAAGTCCGTGATCAAAGAGCTGAAAGACTTGCTTAAAAAGCATGACGAAGTATGGCTCGCTACCGATGAAGACCGTGAAGGGGAGGCCATT
>CAZIVQ010000110.1:0-8652 GCA_964542415.1 uncultured Bacteroidia bacterium
GGACCGCAGGCAGGCTTTGGCCAAGCCTTATCGCCGGCGCCGGGCCGGTATTTGGTCCAATATGAAGCGGGGTTTTCTGCGCTGCGGGCTTTGCCGCCTGGGGCGCAGCTGGTTGATTTTTTCCCTTCCCAGCGGCTCCTCGCCGCCGAAATGCCCGGCGCCGACAGCCTGAGCCTGGCGCGCCACCTCGCCACCCTGCGTCAGCAGCCCGGCATCCGCTGGGCCGAGCCCGACTACCGCTACCAGGCCAGCGCCGTCCCTTCCGATCCTGCTTTCTACCGCCAATGGGCCTTGCGCAACCAAGGCCAACTCGGCGGCCAAGCCGGGACCGACATCCGGGCCTTTCGCGCCTGGGACACCCGCAGCCGCGCCACTAACCTCACCGCCGCCATCATCGACTCCGGTGTCGACTGGACCCACCCCGACCTGATCGACAACATCTGGCAAAACCTCGGTGAAGACGCCGACGGCGACGGCCATGTGCTGGAATTTATCAACGGCCAGTGGGTCTTCGATCCCGGCGACCAAAATGGCATCGACGACGACAACAACGGCTATGTCGACGACTTCATCGGCTGGGACTTCGTCAACAACGACAATGATCCCACCGACGACCACTTCTTCAGCCATGGCACCCACGTGGCCGGGACCCTCGGAGCCCGTGGCGACAACGGCCTGGGCATTGCGGGCGTCGTTTGGGAGATCCAGCTCATGCCGCTGAAATTCCTCGACGGTAGCGGCCGCGGCCTCGCCTCCCACGCCATCGCCGCCCTGGACTACGCCCAGATGATGGGTGCCGACCTGACCAACAACAGCTGGGGCGGTGGCGGGGCCAGCCAAGCCTTGCAAGACGCCATCTTCCGGCAAGAAGCCGCCGGCCATCTCTTCATCGCCGCCGCCGGCAACAACTACGGCAACAACAACGACCTGGCCCCCCTCTACCCGGCGGCCTACGACCTGCCCAACGTCCTGACCGTCACGGCCACTGATGACCAAGACCGCCTGCCGGAGTTCGCCAACTTTGGCGCGACAAGCGTGGACCTGGCTGCGCCGGGCTACGGCATCTACAGCACCTTGGCGGGGGGAAATTATGGGTTCTTGAGCGGAACCTCTATGGCGGCCCCCTTCATTACCGGGGCGGCGGCTTTGCTCATGGCCGAGCAGTCTTCCCTCAGCTACGAACAGGTAAAACAGCGCTTGCTCCGCGAAGTAGACCCAGTGGCGGCGCTGCGGGGGCGGTGCCTCAGCGGCGGCCGACTCAACCTTGAGCGGATCCTCTCGCAGCCCGAGCGCTTCCGCCGTGGCTGGAGCCTGGCAGGCCAAGCCCCGGTCGCCCGGTCGGTCTTGCCCCGCAACGACCGGCAGTACGTGGCCTTGGCCCAGGCCGGAGACGAGGCCTGGCTACTCGAAATGGGCGCCGGCGGCATCCTCAGCCGGGCCCGCGCCTACAGCGCCGGCAGCGGCCTCGACCTGGCCGAACTGGCCCCCGCCCCCGGGGGCGAATGGCTCGCCGTCGGCACCTGGACTGGCCCCAGCGGCCAAACCGACCTCATGCTGGCCCGCTGGGACAGCCTCGGCAACCTGCTCTGGCAACAGCGATATGCCGGAGGAACCCAGGAAAAAGCCGTGGCTATCGACCGGGGCCCTGATGGTGACTTCTGGGTGGCGGCTGAACTCAGTGGGGAAAATGCCGCCCTGCTACTGCGGGTTGATGCTTCGGGAACCCTCCTGAATACCTATCGCTACAACCTGGGCGGTAACACCGGGGTCCGGGACCTTATTTGCCTGCCAAACGGCGAGCTGCTGCTCACCGGTAGCCGGGGCACCGAAGCCTTTTTGCTGAAAATCGGGGGCACCGGACAGCTGACATGGGGGCAGACCTTTGCCCCGCCCGGCGGCAACAGCTCCGGAACCGACCTGCAACTGATCGAGGATGACGATGAGCAGGAATTCATCTTGTTGGTTGAAGTACAAACCAGCAGCGAACGAGAAGCCTGGTTGTTGGAACTGAATGAAAACGGCCTGCTGGAAGAAGCAGTTCGCTATCGGGGCCTCAGCGAGCTGGGACGCCTGGACCTCACTGGAGATGAAAGCGGTCGTCTGCACCTGGCCGCTGGCCGAAACCAGGGAGCAGCAGTCGCGGCGGGGCTGTTGTTGCTGGAAGATGACGGGGAATTGATCGAAGGAAAAAGCTTCCCTGAGGGCGGGCAGGTAACCCTTGCTGACCTGGCGCTGGCAGACGATGGGGGGTTGGTGATTTGGGGACAAAGAACGGAGGGAGCCGAGCAAGGGCTCTACCTCATTCGGACCGATGCCCGGGCTGGGACCGGCTGTAGCGAAGATTCTTGGACCCCCAGCGAGGACGAGGACTTGTTTCCTCCTTCGGCTTCTTTTGTCCCCGCCAGCCAGAACTGGCCGCTCACCGCAGTGGCCCTCAACCTGAGTGCCAGCCCGCTCAGCCTGAGCGAAACCACCTTCTGCGATCCGGCCGCTTGCCCGGTAGACGCTTTCTTCTCGGTGGCAGACCCAGTCATCTGCGAAAGGGGGGACCTCCTCCTGACAAATTTATCCACCAACGCCAACGACTACACCTGGAGCCTGGATGGAATTCCTTTCTCCACCGATCCCAATCCTGTCCACCAACCCGGCGATGAAGGGGTGCAAACCCTAACCCTTGAGGCCAGCGATGGGACCTGCTCCGATACCTATTCCCTCGATATTACCGTTGACCCGGAATGGCACCTTAGCCTGCGGGATACGACCCAGTGTGCTCCGTCCATCTTGCTGGATGCGGGGGTAGATGCCGTGGCTTATGCATGGTACGATGACGACGAAAACCTGGTGGGAACCGAGCGGACCTTCCGGGCGAGCAGCAGCGGAGAATATGAGCTTATTGCTACCAATCAATGCGGGGACACTGAGTCGGCAGAGGTCGAGGTTACGCTGCAACCAGGCTGCATGTGGCCAGGGGACGTGAATGCCGACGGCACGGTCGACATGACCGATTTTCTGATGCTGGGGCTGGCCCATGGCGCAACTGGTCCGGCCCGCTCTCCGGCGCAAAGCACCTACAGCGCCCAGCCTAGTACCGACTGGGGGACGGGTTTTGGAGCCAGTAACCCCTGGGCCCCAGGCGTGGACTACCAGCACGCCGATGCCGACGGCAACGGGCAGGTAGACATCGGCCTGGACGGAGCGGTGGTGCAGCAAAATTACCAGGGGACGAGCCGCCCCCCAGCTAGCAGCGCGGCGGGCGAAGCCGCCCTGGAGCTGGAGGTAGCTACCCCCGTGGTCGAGACCGGCGACACCTTGGCTTTCGAGGTCCGACTCAATGATCCGCAGGACAGCCTGATCGAAGAAGCCTACGCCATCCGCTTTTCCTTGCGCTACAACTTGCCCCTGAGCCGCAACCCGGAGATCAATACCGATAGCTCCTGGTTGGCGGGGAGCAACCCGGCCGACCTGCGGTCGCTGATTGTGCCGGACCCGGCGCAGCGCCGCATTGAGGTAGGCATCACCCGCATCGGGCAGGCCAATGTGGCTGGGGCCGGTCGCATCGCGGGTGGGGGCATCACCATCCAGGTCGAGGACATCGGCGACTACAACCTGCTGGCGGACCAGGCCTTCCTCTCCCTCACGCTGACCGACGCGGTCTTGATCAAGAATGACGGCAGCCGGGTGCCGCTCAATGCCTTGGAAGCCCAGGCCTCCCAGGGAGTGCTGGTGCGGGTGCCGCGCTTGCAGCTGCGGCTGCGGGCCTGGTTGCAGGGTGCCTATGAATCGGGCAGCCAGCAGATGCGCACTGACCTAAACGCCGCGGGGGTGCTGCCGCTGAGTTCGCCTTACCTAGCGGCTCCGGCTGTAGGGGTGACCATCCATCGCCCGGCTACGGTCGACTGGGTGCTGGTCGAGTTGCGGGCGGCGGCAGATCCCACGCGGGTGGTCACCCAGCAGGCCGCCTTGCTCTTGAGCGACGGCGAAGTGGTGGACCCCGAAACCCGGGAGACGCTGCGCCTGCGGGCCAGCCCAGGCAGCTACTACGTGGTGCTCAAGCACCGTAACCACCTCGCGGCCATGAGTCCTCAGCCGCTGCTGCTTTCCCGGGATACCCTGGCAAGCTTCGATTTTCGCGGGGGGCAAAGCTTTGGCCAAGGGCAGGCTGACCTCGGCGGGGGACAATTTGGCCTCATCAGCGGCGACCTCAATGGCGATGGCCGGGTGCGTTACAGCGGGCCGAAAAACGACCGCCGGGAGATCTTGCTGCAGGTAGGGGCGGCTACCCCCGCTGCCGTACAGGCGGGCTACCTGCCCGAGGACCTCAACCTTGACGGGGAGGTCCGTTACCTGGGACCGGGCAATGATCGTAGCCTCCTGCTCGAAGGGGTAGGCAACGACGATCCTTCGCGAACCCTGCAAACCACGGTGCCAGAATAGCCTTGCTTTCTCTTTTTTTCCAATTCCTCACCCATGCGTTTCACTGCTGTTTCTTTCCTTGGCCTGCTCCTGCTCAGCTTGAGTCTGCGATTATCGGCCCAACCTCTGGTCGACCTGCAACTCACCCGTTCCGGCAATACGCTGGTCGTGTCGCTGCTGCCTGGCGGGACCTTCGATGGGCTAGTATCAAATGCCCAATGGACCCTGAGCTGGACCGGGCCGGGCCCTGATCCGGGGAGTCTCAGCCAAGCCAATGGTCCGGCGGTCTGGTTGCCGGTAGAAAAAGCCGGGCCGGTGGTGCAGGCGCAAGGACGCTATCATCAGGTGTTTGTGGGGGTGGGGCTGCAAAGCCTCGCCGCAACCGGCGACAGCTGGACCGCGGGCGCGGAGGTGCCCATCCTCACCCTGACGGCGGCGGCCCCGCCAGATAACGTGTTGCTGGTGGCCGGGGCAGCAGGTGCGGTGGCCAACGGCCAAGCCTACGTCGAACTCGATGGCCTGGACCGGACGGGGCTGGTGCGGGAGGGCGGCTGGCCGGTAGCCCGGGACGAGGGCCCGGCCGTGGATGCTTTGCGCCTTTTTCCCAACCCCAATACCGGGCATTTTTTCCTGACTTTTTCTCTCCCTCAGGCCCAGAAAGGGACCCTTCGCCTGCTGGATATGCTGGGGCGCGAGCAGTGGACAGACACCTGGCAAGGAGAAGCGGGACAGCAAACCATCGAGCTGCGGTTGCCTGCCCTGCCGGGCGGCATATATGGGTTGCAGGTTTTGCCTGACGAGGGGGCGATGCTCACCTGTAAGGTCTGGATCGAGTAGGTGGCTGACAGGGCCGCTATTCACTTTCACTGCCGGTATTTTCACGCTTATTCACTCAAATGGCACGCTTGTTCAGCTTTGGTGGGAAAGGGGTGACCGGAAGCCTATGTTTACTTCCTAAGCTATCTGCCATGAAAGCCTTGCGCGTCTATTTTCTGCTCTTGATTTCCCTGCTCTTGCTGGGCGTGACCCTTTACGGGTTGCTGGTCGGGACAGAGGTAGGGGAGCTGGGCCCGGCCTACACGCTGGAGGATACCCTGCCGGAAAGCTGGGATGCTGCCCGCGAAACCTTTTTTCATGCCTGGGCACATGGCCCCCGGCCTTAGTTTATTCTACCCCCGCTCGTCGTCCGCTGAAGCTTTTCATCGGACGATTTTTGGTTTTGGGGAGGGGGGAGTATCTCTCAAAAAGCTAGGGGGCCTTCTCTCCGCCCCTTCAGGGCCTTTGTCGATCGGTCAGTTTGTCTTAACTTTGTCTGCTGCCAAAAAATGTGTAGCTGTGAGCAGATGCCCTACCCAGAAGCTTGAGCCCCTTGAGTTTCAATGTCCTATCGGCTGTTGGCTCGCGAGTGAAGTGAAGAACCCATTCTCATGCAAAACCTTCGTTGGCTGTTGCTGGCCCTCTTTATCGGACTGATCGCTCCTGCCTGTCAGGATGAAAACCCCCGCGCACGGCTACAGGACCTGGAGGCTCACTTTGAAGCCCTTACAGACCAGAGCAAGGAGCAGGCAGTCGACCAGGAAAAGTTGCGCCAGGCGATCATTGACCTGGCTGAAGGCTACGTGTCCTACACCGCTGCGGTGCCAGATGATCCGCAAGCGCCGGGGTATCTGTTCAAAGCCGCGGAGCTGTACGAAACCAACATGCTGGACCTACCCCGCAGCTTGGCCATTTATGACGAGTTGATCGAGACCTACCCCGATCATCCGCGGGCCGCCGATGCGCTGTTCAAGCAGGGTTTTGTGTACCACAATACCCTCAATGAGCTAGAGAAGGCGCGAAATGCTTATGCGCGATTTTTGGAAAAATATCCCGATCACGAGATGGCAGCCAGTGCTCGGTTTGAAATCGAAAACCTGGGGGTTTCTACCCAGGAGATTTTCGAGCGCATCCAGGCCAAGCAGGAAAGCATGGAGGCCGATAGCTTGTAGGGTTTCTGGCATTGCATTTGTCTCATGCGCAGGAGCGCCCGGCTGGCCTGCACAACTTGTAGCAGGCAATGGGCGTTATTGAGAAACACCGCAAGGTTAGCTGCTGGATGCGTGCTGGCCGCAAAGATTTTTCCTAACATATGAACCGCCTGCTTTTTTGGATCGGGGCCGCGCTGCTGGCCGGGTCGATTGTCAGTTGTGCAACAACAAATGATCCCCTCAACCCAGAACCGGAGCGAGGCCGCTCCTTTATCCATGTGCTCAACGTCAATGAGCAAGTAGACCGCCTGGAACTGCGGCTTTCGGCTTTTGGCAAGCAGACGGTGGTGGCCCAAAACCTGGGCTTTCGGGAAAGCTGGCCCGAAGCGGGCTATGCCTCCTTGATCACCGGGGGAGGCAGCGACAGCCTTTCAAACCGGCAATTGTTGCTGCTTTCTCAAGATAGCCTCCAGCCGCTGGTGGCGCCGCTCAAGCTGAATTTTGTGGCCGACCTGCGCAATACCCTCATCTTGTTTGACAGCCTCGGCAAGCCCTTGGCTACCCGTATTCCAGATGATTATGAGCCTGCACCCGGGGGACGCAGCAACCTGCGCTTCATCAACCTTAGTTACGTCAACCTTTCGGTCAGCCTGCTTGCGGCGAATGACTCGGTGAAGATCGACCGCATGAATTTTGCCAACTATTCTCCCTTTCAGTCCGTGCCGAGCGATCGCTACACCCTTTACTTTGTCAATGACTTTACCGGTGCAAAAATCGACTCTCTACCCGGGGTCCGGCTCAATTCCCGGCAAAGTTATTACGTTTACCTTACACAGAAAGACGGGGTCCCGGTAGGAGGCATCAAGACCTTAGAACCGTAGGAGAAAACGTTTCGGTCCCAGAGAAGCCCTCGGTATATTTAGGGAAAGAAATTTTTTCGAGAAATAATGTTTTCTCCTAAAAATTCACCCAATCAAAAAAATCCACGACTGCTATGCATCAGATTTCCCGCTATATCGCTACCTGGTTGCTTTTGTTCGGGCTAGGAATGGCTTGCCTTCCCGCCCAGGTATTGCCGCAAGGTCGGCTAAAAGGCACCATGGGCTATGTAACGTTGGGGCCCAATATGATGGACCTTGGCCCCCTGAACCGGACGTTGGAGGAAGAAAACTTTCCTGTGTTACCGGAGCGTTTGTTTGCCCTTGGGTTTGGCATGGAGCGGGTAAGCGGTCCTTGGATCGTAGGGGGCGAGCTGTACAACTTTCTGATGGGGCAGCGCAATTTCAACAATGCCGATGCACGGCTCAATTATCACTACCTCAACCTCCACCTGGGGGTGATCGCCTGGCGGCAACCCAACGGCTTCGTGTATCCCACCATTGGCGGAGGCGGGGGCTTGGCGCAGCTGCGCACCCGGCCAGCCGATGAACAGCTGCCCGATTCTCGCTGGACGGGTGGAGCTTTGCTGGAAGGGGCCATTCGGGGGCGCTGGTTTGCCCCCCTCGATGAGCAGAATCAACTGGTGATCGGGGCCAGTGTTGGCTACCTCTACACTTTTGCCGAGACCTGGACTCGGAGCGACATTGCCCCTGACGAAGTCACTTCGCTGAGCCCGGCCGGGTTTTACCTTCGGGTATCGTTGGGCATGAGTGATTTGCGATAGGGAGCTATTCTACCACTTTTCTGGTCAGCAGAAAAGTCGGGCGGTGGGCAAGCAGCCATCGGCTAGATTGGCATACCCAACGCGGCCCTTGTCGCAGCAGATAGATTCGCCCCATGCGCAGTTGGCGGGTAAGGCGAGGGAGGGCCTGGTTTTCCCATATTTTTCGCAGCCTATCCACGTAGTGCGTCAGCAGCAAGAAAGCTGCGACAAATAGCGCGGCACCAATCCCGGTGGCCCAGGGCGACCAGCTATGCCAGCCGAAGGTTACTACCCCGATTCCCAGCCAAGTACCATAGAGCACCACATAGTGGGCCATGTAGAGGGTGAGGGTTTCGCCGCCGGCTTTGAGGAGCAGGCGTGGAAAGCCCCCGAAGATTTTTTCGATCCACATGAAGATCGAAAGGACAATGAAGACGTGGCCGAGGCGTACGATCAAGTAATTGTTAAAGGCAGTGTCTCTGAAGCCGTTCCAGCCGGTGGCGTGGTAGAGTTGCATAAGGCCTGGGGAAGAAAAAAAGGCGAGCAGGATGCCACTTAGCAGGAAGAAAAGCGGCCACCAAGCGGTGCGGTAGAGCGCGCTATCCTGGCTGAGGTGCCAGCCAATGACCC
>CAZIVQ010000111.1:0-8650 GCA_964542415.1 uncultured Bacteroidia bacterium
GCACTAGGCAGAATGCCCGGCGGTAAATATTGAGGAAAACCGGTAAATATTTACTGCGAAATCGGAAAATTCTTCTCCCAGCTTCCCTTTTCTATCCCAGCTTTATTTCCGTGTATTCCAGCTTATTAAAGGATGAAAAATAACCTGTTCCCCCACTGGCTCTTTTTCCATGCCTCAGCCTCATAAAGCCCTCAGATAGGACGCTATCCTTCGGTTTTATTCCTTGAATCACCGAAAAATAGCTGCCTGCTGCTGCGGCTTATTTTCTTTCCTTTACTTAAAAACCAGCCCCAGCTAGAGAATAAGGGAAAATTTCCCTAACATCGGGGTTTTATTCATGCTATGCCCCTTATCCCTCTCTTTTACCTCCACACCAGGCATGCATGGCTTTTACCTGCAGAGGAGAAAAGCTATCCTGTCGATTTCTTTTAGCAAAATAAATGCCTGAACTGTCTTCAGTCCAACAGTAAGGCTTCTACAGCTCATGGAGACAATTTTCCTGTAAACCTTTCTTACAGCGCGTTATATTTCACCTAGGTGGTTTTCCCGAGAATAAATTTTTATTTTTTATATGACTCCAGAGCTTCTCTCAACCAGCAGGTTTTTCCGTGGGCTCGGTCGAATTCCGGACTGTGGCGATGGAAAGGGGCGTCCTTCCTCCGAAGGCGGACTTTCAGCCTGAGGCAGGTTTTCGATAATCTGGCCGCGAGAATCCCTCAGACCGATCCTGCGGACCGCCCAGCTCCTTTTTCAAGGGAGCCGCACCGAAAACGGCGGTAGCCGTTTTGTAGCCAGCTCCTCTTGTGAAGGGGGGATCTACCGCAGCCCAAGAGAAGATTGGTCAAAGATAGCCCAAGAAAGTCAATCGTTCTCACCGCCGTCCTTGGGCGGACTCGAATGCTAAGCAATTGATTATCAATAAATATAACGCAGAAATTATGTTACTTCCACGTTTCTTAAACGTATCAAGCATATTACCTTGAGGAAGGCGAAATTTATTTTCTAAGTAACAGTCGAAAAATAACCTCCCATTTTCCATTTTAGGCAAAGAAATACCCCCCTCTGTTTATCAACCTTTTACTTTGCGCCTTTGCGTCTACCCCGGCTTGCCGGGGCATCCTAGATTGGCGTGAAAAATTGGAGCAGGTTATTCTTGGCGTCTTACTAAGCCCGCCGTCGTTTTCTGCTACCGCTATGCCATTGCGATTCTTTGCCCGCCGTCTAACCCCCCTCACCCTTGCCGGAGCCTACCTGGTTTTGGGAGGAATATGGATTTGGTTGAGCGACCGTTACCTGATCGCCTGGGTAGAAAGTTGGTGGGGAGCGTCCCTGCCGTGGTTGCATCCGGTCAAAGGCTGGGTATACATCATTTTGACGGCGACCTTGCTCTACGGGCTGACCCGGCAGATGTCGCGGCGGCTGGAGGCTTCGGCCCGGGATTACCGCCGGATGTTTGAGCAAAACCCGCATCCGATGTGGTTCTACGAGCGGGGTAGTTTACGCTTTTTGGCCGTAAATGAGGCCGCCATTTCCCAATATGGGTATAGCCGGGAAGAGTTTTTGAGCATGACCCTCCGGGACATCCGGCCCCAGACCGAAATTCCCCGCCTGGAAGCCGAAGTCGAGCGGCGCAAAACCGGCTACGATCATGCCGGTCGCTGGCGCCACTTGACCAAGGATCGACGCCAAATATGGGTAACCATCAGTTCTTCCCCGACCCATTTTGGCGGCCGCGCCGCCAAGCTGATTTTGGCCCAGGATATCACCGAGCAGGTAGCTTACGAAGAAAAAATCGAGCAGCTCAACGCGGGCTTGGCCCGGGAGGTGGGCCTACGCAACCAAGAGATCGCCGCCAAAAATGCCGTGTTGCTCAACCAGAATCAAGAACGGCTCAACCTGATCCTTCAGAACGTCAAAGAGGTGGTCTGGTCGGGGGTCGTCGAAGAGCAGCTTACCGAATACCTGAGCCCTTCTGTCAAAGCTTTGCTGGGGTACGATCTAGAGCAGTTTTTGCAAGGGGAGATCCAATTTCAGGACCTGCTGCTGCCCCAATACCTGGAGGCTTTTGAGGCAGCGAAAAAAGAACTCGCTCAAGAGGGCAAAGTGCAGCTGGAGTGCCAGCTCCTGACCAAGGCTGGCCAGAAAAAATGGATAAAAGCCAGGGCGTGGCTACGCGACCTCTCCCCTGATGGAAAGCAGCGGGCCGATGCGATCCTCACCGACATCACCCTCCAGCAGGAAGCAGAACTCAGGCAAAGCCGGGAAACCGAAAGCTTGCGCCTGGCCCACACTTCTTTTTTGGCGCTGGTGCAGCGGCCCGAGTTTATCGAAGGGCAACTGGAAGCGGTAGTCCCCATCCTGAAGGCAGCGGCGGTGCAGTGCCTGGAGGTGAGTGGCAGCCATTGCTGGCACCTGGAAAGCAAATCCCGGCGCTTGATCGAATTTGAAACCAGCCCGCCGCTGGCCCCCGACAACCTGCCCGTCGGCGAGGATTTCTGTGCCTACCGCCAGGCCCTGGCCCAAACGCGCATCGTCGAGATTGGCGAGGAACCCGGCCTGGATGGCTGGCAGCGACTCTGGCAAGCCTACATGCGGGAGCAGGGCTATGCCATGCTTACCCATGTGCCGATCTGGAGCGAGGGCCGGGTCACCGGGGTCTTTGCCCTCGGTCGCCGGGGCGACCCTCAGCCCTGGTTCCCGCTCGAGATCAAACTCGCCGAGGAAATGGCGGACCTTATCTCCCAAACCATTTCCAACCAAAAAAGACGGCAGGCAGAAAATGCCCAGATGAAAGCCTTGGTAAAAGGCGCAGACCAGGAGCGCGAGCGGGTAGCCGCCGACCTGCATGACGGCCTCGGCCAATCGGTAGCCCTCGCCTCCCTCCAGCTCGCTTCCCTCAAAGAACGCCTGGTCTATCCCACCGAAAAGGACAAAATGGCGTTTCTCAAAGCCGAGGGCATGGTGAACCTGGCCCTCGAAGAAATCCGCAACATCTCCAGCGACCTCGAGCCCCGCATTCTCCAAAATTTTGGCTTGCTTGCCGCCATCCGGCCCCTGTTGGCTCATTTTGAAGAACTCAGCGGCGTCAAAACTGAATTTTTTTGTAACCAACTGGAGGCCCGTTTTCATCCTGATGTGCGGACCAACCTCTACCGCATTGTGCAAGAAGCCCTCAACAATGTCTACAAACATGCCCAGGCCACCCACCTCAGCGTACAGCTTATGTGCCACCCGGGCTTACTCATCCTTACCATTGAAGATGATGGCAAAGGATTTGACAAACAAGAAGCCCTATCCAAAGAAAGGCTGGGCCTGCAAAACATGCAAAACCGAGCCACCACCCTGGAAGGACGGTTTACCGTCGATACTTCGCCCGGCAAGGGCACCTCACTTCTTATAGAAATTCCTATTTGATGAACGAAACCATAAAAATAATGCTGGTCGAAGATCACCAGCTGATGCGCGAAGGCATCGCTTCTTTGCTTCAGTCTCACGATGACATTGAAATCCTGGCTGAAGCCCCCGATGGAGAAACGGCGCTCGAAAAACTTGCACGGCATCCCGTAGAGATTGTCTTGATGGACATCAATTTGCCGGGAATGAATGGCATTGAAACCACCCGCAAACTCAAAGAAAAGTTTCCTCAGGTAAAGGTAGTTTCCTCAGGTAAAGGTAGTGGCCCTGACCATGCTCGACGACCAGTCCCACATCCGGGACATGCTCTCAGCCGGGGCCGCTGGCTACGTGCTCAAGAATGCGGGCAACATGGAGCTGTCCGAGGCCATCCATACCGTCCACCGGGGGCAGGCCTATTACAGCCGCCGGGTGGCCGACAGCCTGGTGCAGCAGTTTTTTCAGCCCCCGGCCACCCCTGTCACTTCCGGGGAAGCCGTCTACCTCACCCGCCGCGAAAAAGAGATCCTCGCCCTCATCGTCAAAGAACTCTCCAACCGGGAAATCGGGGAAAACCTTGAGATCAGCGTGCGCACCGTGGATGCCCACCGCCGCAACCTCCTGCAAAAAATCGGGGCCAAAAATACCGCCGGCCTTACCCGGTACGCGCTCGAACACGGCATCGTGTAGGCGGGCGATGGGCAACAAGCCGGCCCTTCTTGCGGGCGGGCTTACATAATCCCCATCTTCTGCATCAGAAAGGTGGCGTTGAGGTTTTGGGAAATGCCCTCCCGCAGGCGGTAGTCGAAAAACAACTCATCGTTTTCGATGTCGACCTCAAAGCGCTGGTTGTGGGCTTGGCCAGGATATTCTTCGGCTAAGGTGCCTAGGGAAAGGTCGTGGGTAGCCACCAGGCCTACCCCGCCCAGGCGAATGAGCTGCTCAATGAAACGGCGCGAGCCCTCCTGCTTGTCCCGCGAGTTGGTGCCGCGCAGCATTTCGTCCACGATGATGAAGACCGGCTGGCCCTCCTTTAGCTTGTCGATGACGCGCTTGAGCCGCTTGAGTTCGGCGTAGAAATAGGACTCATGATCGGTAAGCGAATCGGTGGCGCGCACGCTGGTGATCATTTCGATGGGGACCAGCTCGTAGCGCTGCGCACAGACCGGCGCCCCGAGTTGGGCGAGAATTAGGTTGACGCCCATGGTGCGCAAAAAGGTGCTCTTGCCGGCCATGTTGGCTCCGGTGATGATCAGAAACTCTCCCGGCTGGGTGAGGGCCACATCGTTGTCGACCCGGCCTTCGGGGTTGAGCAACAGGTGCCCCAGGCCTTGGGCGCGGAGGTGAAAAGGCCCCGTTTGTAAGGTAGGCCAGGCGAGTTCAGGGCGGTTATGGGCCAGCCGCCCCAGGCTGTTGAGGGCATCGACCTCCGCCAGGATATCGAACCATTGGCTCAGGTCTGCGCGATGCGCCATGCGCCAGCGCTCCAGCTTGATCAGGGCGCGGAAGTCCCAGAGCAGCATCCCGTTGAGTAAAATCCCCGCAATGGCGTTGAGCCGCTGGTCGAAAGAATAGGTCAGGTCGGCCAGCTCCCCGATGGCTTCGCTGGCGGTTTTTTCCTTTCCTACCCCGAGGCCCTGCCGTCTTTCCTCCCACCAACCGGTCTCCCAGGAGCTGTTTTCGATGGCCTGGAACAGGGTGGCATAGGTTTGTAGCAGGCGGCTGCGCCTGCCTACCTGCTGCTGTTCCTGGTTGGTCCGGCGCAGGTTGGCGGCGGCAAGGGCGAGGTTTCCCAGAAAAATAGCCAAGGCAAGGCTGCCTGGAAGGCGATATGCGCCGATCACTTCGCGCAAGCCAGGAAAATCAGGGATGATCCAACCGGCTAAGGCGAGAAAAAACAAGCCGGGCAGCAACCACACCAGCCAGGGATACCAGCGATGCTGCTGGTAGTAGGCGGGTTGTTCTCCCCACTGGTGGAGCGAAGCCGGGTCACCGGCGGCTTGTTCGCTGGCCCGGGCCTGAAAGTCGAGCTGCCAGTCGATGTCGGTCGCCAGGACTTTGACCGCCGCTTGGCGCGCTTCTATGGCCGGGGCATCCAGCAGTGGGGCTTGCAGCCACTGGACCAGCCGCTGTCGGCCAGGCAAGGTCCCGCTGCGGTTGAGGTATTGGAACACCGACCCCCGCCCGAAGAGGTCCAGGTCATAGCTGAAAGCATGCTGCGGGTCGATATATTCTTTGCCGGGATCGAACGCTTGCCAGTCCCAGGCCAGGGCTTGTTGCTCCGTGGCGCAAAGGGCGAGCAGGCGCCGGAGGAGGTCCCGCCGCCGGGCCAGCTGGTTGTGTTGCTTGATCAGGTAGAAAAAGCCTGCCAGGGTGGCCACGCCCCCCAACATGCCAAACCAGAAGTCCTGGTAGGCAAACAGATACCAGGTGAGGGCCGCTCCGGCCAGAAAAACCAGCAGGCGGAGCCAGGAAAGGAAGTTGTACCGGCGGTTGATGGCCTGGAGCGATTGCGCCTGCTCGCGGCTGCGGGCCTCGTATATCTGGCTGGGAGTAGGAACGGCGGTCATATAGGGTATGCTTCAGCCGGGCAAGTTAGGGGATAATAGGCTGGGGGACAAGCCTGCACCTCGCGCGGCCGGATTACGCACCGGCCCGCGCCAAGTCCGGAAATCCGGCCGAGCCTGCGGCTATGATCCGGCTGAGCCGGACTTTGGGAAGCGTTAACTTTTTTGGTAAAGCTCAAGGAGGGGCATTATCTTTCTTGGCGTGAAATCAAGAAGGTTATTGATACATTTCCCATTAACCCTGATCACATCCCATGAAACTAGCTTGGAAAGAGTACCGGCAATTTTTGCGCGCAACCCTTCATCTCAATTTTTATGTGGCCAAGAAGGAAAAGTTCGTCCCATCGCATTTTTCTTTCGCCGACTTCAAGGCGCTGCCGATGGAGGAAAAACTAGCTGTCCGTGACCACCTGAACGAAAACCTGGACCTTGCCGAGGAGTACCGGCAAACCAACCCCGATAAGCTGCCGGTGGCTGACCTGGACGTGCTGAAAGGATACCGCCACCTGCTGCAAGGGTCATTTCTTATCGTCGACCACACCAAAGCGTACAGTGTGTTTTTGTTGGAAGGGAAAGCCTACGGAGTAATAGGCTTGGGTTCTAGCATTGCCAAGTTAATGGGACGACAGGTACCCCAATATGTTTCGGCAGCGTTGCTTCCCTACCACGGAAAAATCGTTTTTGATGGGTTTCTTTTGGGGACCCGGATTCAATTTGGAAAAGGCCTGAGCGACAGCCTCACAGCCGAGTATCGACAGGTCAAGGCCAGATACGGCATTATCACCGAGCTTCCTTTTGAGGAAAAGAAGAAGGAAGAAAACTATGCAGAGCTGTTGGAATTTTATATGGAAAACGCTGACAACCGGGTGCGGTTTTGTGTGGAAATTGAAGAGCTGTTGGAAATTCAACCCGAGCTGGAGGGGTTGTATTATCAACTTTGGGGTAAGATCCATGTCCGGGCCCAAAAGAAACAATTGAAGTCCTTGGGGATAAAGGGCCAGCACGTAGGCATAATTGGGGAGACCATCATTGCCATGGCCCCCAAGCCTGGCGGACTGGAAGAGGCCTTAGCCGCGATTCTACCCGCAGATAAGCTCAGCTGGGTGTATCGGTTTAAGGTGTGAGGCCTGCTGTGAAGGCGGCAACCCGCCCGCTTGGGGTAAGCTGCAAGCAGGGTTCAAGGCGCTGAGGGGGCCAGGTAGCCGCGCGAGAATCCCCAAACTTTTCTCAAGCTGCGGCCATCAAGAGACTTTTCCCTAAGTTTGCCCCAAACTCCCGATCCCATGCGCATCTTACTGCTCGGTAGCGGCGGCCGCGAACACGCCCTGGCCTGGAAACTCACCCAATCGCCCCGCTGCGAAGCCCTTTTTATCGCCCCGGGCAATGCCGGCACCGCCCAGCTCGGCACCAACCTTCCGCTGGACCCTACCGATTTTGCAGCGGTTTTGGCAGCGGTGGAGGAACATCAGGTCGACATGGTGATCGTAGGCCCGGAGCAGCCCTTGGTCGCTGGCGTGGTCGATGTGTTGCGGGAGCAGGATATCCCCGTGGTCGGTCCCAGCCGGGAGGCGGCGCAGCTCGAAGGCAGCAAAGAGTTCTCCAAAGCCTTCATGCAGCGCCACGGCATTCTCACCGCCCGCTACGCCGCCTTCACCGCCGCCCAGCGCGACGAGGCAGTGGCCTACGTCCGGCAGCAACCCTTGCCCCTGGTGGTCAAAGCCGATGGCCTGGCCGCCGGCAAAGGCGTGCTCATTTGCCCTACCCACGAAGAAGCCGTGGTCGCGGTGGTCTCCATGCTCTCGGGCGAGGCCTTTGGCGAAGCCGGTAAGTCCGTGGTGATTGAGGAGTACCTCGACGGCATTGAAATTTCGCTTTTTGTGCTCTCCGATGGCGAGCACTGCTGCCAATTTCCTTCGGCCAAAGACTACAAGCGCATCGGCGAAGGCGACACCGGCCTCAATACCGGCGGCATGGGGGCCGTTTCGCCCGTGCCCTTCGCCGACGATGCCTTTATGGCCGCGGCCGCGGCCGAGATTGTGCGCCCCACCCTCGACGGCCTGCGGGCCGAGGGCATCCCCTACCAGGGCTTCCTCTTCATCGGCCTGATGGTGGTCGAGGGCAAATCCTACGTGCTAGAGTACAATGTGCGGCTGGGCGACCCGGAGACGGAGGTGATCCTGCCGCGCCTAGACGCCGACCTCATCGACCTTTGCGAAGGGGTGGTGCAGGGCGACCTCGACCAGCGGCTTTTTGCCCTGCACCCGCAGACCTGCACCACCGTCATGCTGGTTAGCGGCGGCTACCCCGGCCCCTACGCCAAGGGCCTGCCCATGAGCGGCTTCGAGCCCCTGCCTGAGAACGTGCTGCTCTTCCATGCCGGCACCAAAGCCTCCGGCGAGCAGGTCCTCACCCACGGCGGCCGGGTGCTGGCCGTCAGCGCCCTGGCCGACGACATCCCCTCGGCCCTGCAGCGCTCTTTGCAGGTTGCCAGGCAGATTGAGTTTGAGGGGAAGTATTTTCGGCGGGATATTGGGCAGGATTTGTTGGGATAACCTCGTGAGATGCGGGCAGGGTTTCAGCAGCCTTGGATTTCGCTCGCCTACCAGCTGGGCAAAAGCAAAAAAACGCGCAGGTTGCGACACCTGGCATGCAATCAACGCTGTCAGGGCAAAAGCAGGGGTGGTGACAGC
>CAZIVQ010000112.1:0-4258 GCA_964542415.1 uncultured Bacteroidia bacterium
ATTCTCCCAAGTAAATCCCTTGCCAGGTACCCAGGTGTAGCCGTCCGTCCCGGATCGGCAGCGTAACCGAGGCGCCGACCAAGCTCGCTTTTACGTGCGCGGGCATGTCATCCGACCCTTCAGTCGTATGGGTGTAGTAGGGTTGGTCCTCGGGCACCAGGCGATTGAAAATCTGCTCGAAATCGTGCCGCACACTCGGGTCAGCATTTTCATTCAGGCTCAGACCGGCGGAAGTATGCTCGATGAACACATGGAGCAAACCTGCTTCCGGCAATTCGGGCAGCTGGTCCAGGATTTCCCGGGTCACCAGATGAAAGCCCCGTCGACGAGGAGAAAGGGTAAGGGAATGTTGGCTGATCATAAAGTAAAGATTGAAAGAGAAGGGGCTAACAAGCTGTTACCGGCCAGGTTGCCGGCACCAGAAACACATAGCGCCCTTCTTTCCAGAGGTGAAGGGGATGAGGAACTTCGTCGGAACCTGGCCGGAAGGTGGCCCCCTGCTTGGCCAAATAAGCGGCGTCGACGGCATTGGGTTCTGCCAGCCAGTAGGGCTTCGGCAACCGGAGCCAGAGCCCCTCGCCAAGCTGAAACCGGGCAGCTGAGGCCTCATACCACTCGCCTCGCAAACCCTCAGGCGACACCGCCGGAGGAAGGTCCCCGCTCGGATTGCCCGGCCCATACAACCGCCCCTTCACCAGTAGCCGGTCCTCAAACGCCCCGATCGCCAATGATTCACGAAGCGGCGCCGCAGCCGGATGACGGAACAGGGTTTTCTGGTGGGTCTCCATCCAGTCCAGCTTACGCATGAGCCGGTCCCGGGGATTGGGGCCCAGCCAGCATGCCGGGGCTTTGTGAGGGAAGCCGAGGTAAAATTTTACTGCGACTTCCAGATGGTAGACCCGTCCGGTTTCCCGGTCCCGGTAAATAAAATCAAGTTCCCCCAAGGTCTGCTTGCCCAACCGGACTGGCAGGTTTTCTCCCAGCAACTCAAAGCGGGGATGGTGCCGGAGGAAGAAACTGAAGAGGGCTTCGAAATATCTTCCTAATCGCTGCCCCTTGCGTTGCTGTAAAAACTGTACCAAGTCCTCCGGTTGCGCATCCAACGCAGATAGCCATGGGAGTGCTTCCACTGGGCTGAGGCCCGGAAGCTGGTCCACAAAGCCGGAGCCGGTGGCAAGGGCAGGACTAAAAAGGGCCCAATGCAGGTCTCGTACTGCCCGGTGAGAAAAATGCCGGGAGATTGCTGCGCGCATCCTCAATACTTAATGGCGTAATAGGCCAGCTTCACCCATTCTGTGTAGACAAAAACCAGCCCTTCCTCAGATTCCCACCAACGGTCGAGCTGGTAGTTGAGAGGTTCTGCCCCCTGGACCACGACCTGGATGCCCGTGTTTTTAAAGCGGGACTTGAAGGTGCGGCAGATCCGGCGGGTGTGAAAAGCCGAGGAGACAATCATGATGCGGGTTAGGCTTTGTCCTTCCGCAAATCCCAGGATATACTGCGCTTCCTCGTAAGTACTCGTGCCCTGAGGCAGCACCACGATGGCGGCCGAGTCGACCCCAGCCTGGATCAGGTGCCCCCGGGCTACCTCAGCATCGGTCATGGTCAAGCCCAAAATCTGGAAGTCCTGGTCGATATGCCCCCCGGTGACCACCACTTTGGGGGTGAGTCCTCGTTGGTATATTTCAGCTGCTTTTAGGCTGCGTTCGTAGGTGTTGCCAGAGAGAACAAAAACAGCTTCCACCTCCCGGGGAGCATCCTCGCAGACCAGGGCCATTCCTACTCCCCGCAAGATGGGCACACGCAGCAGGTACAGCAACCCGATCACCACGACCAGGATGAGTAAGCGAATGAGCAGGCGTCGAAGAAGTTTCATGCTGGAAAATGAGAAATGGAGTTGGGATAGACGCTGCTTGCGCCTACTGAAAAAAGAAGCCACTTAGAACGCTCAAAAAATAAGTTCCCTTTCTTCATTTCTTGCCATCAAATACAAATAGCTGATAATCAGGGGTTCCTACCGGCATACCGCCATCTTCGATTTGCGCCTACCCCGGCTTGCCGGGGCATCCTAGATTTGCGTGAAACAAAAGGGGAAGTTATTCTTCGTGTCTTTAGCCTTTTGCCAGGGTAGCAAAATGCCGGTGGAAAAAGGGAATGGTCTCGATGCCTTTTAGGTAATTAAAAACGCCGTAATGCTCGTTGGGGCTATGGATGGCGTCAGAGTCCAGGCCAAACCCCATCAGGACCGAATCGAGGCCCAGCACCTCCTGGAAAAGAGCCACAATGGGGATAGAACCACCTTCGCGGGTGGGAATGGGTACCTTGCCAAAAGTATCGGTCATGGCCTGAGAAGCGGCCTGATAGCCTGGAGTTGCGGTAGAAAGGACCGCCGCTTCCCCCCCGTGATGGGGCTTCACCGATACCTTGACCGAAGGCGGAGCTAAACTAGTAAAGTAGTCCGTGAAAAGCCGCGTTATTTCTGCTGAAGACTGATTGGGCACCAGGCGCATGGAAATCTTGGCTGAAGCTTTGGCGGGCAGCACCGTCTTGGCTCCCTCCCCGATGTAGCCTCCCCAGATGCCGTTTACATCGAGGGTGGGGCGGATAGAGGCCCGCTCGGTGGCAGAATAGCCGACTTCTCCCCGCAGCGCAGCTACCCCCAAATCCGCTTTGTATTTCTCTTCATCAAAGGGCCGTCGTCCCAGCGCTTCGCGTTCCGCAGCGTCGAGCGTTTCTACCTGATCGTAGAAACCGGGAATGGTGATGCGCCCCTTTTCGTCTTTGAGCTTAGCGATCATCTCACAAAGGACGTTCAGCGGGTTGTCGACCGCTCCCCCGTACACCCCGGAATGCAGGTCCCGATTGGGCCCCTGTACTTCCACCTCGACATAGGACATGCCTCGAAGCCCTACCGTGATAGAAGGGGTCTCATTGGCCAGCATGGAGGTGTCAGAGATGAGGATGATGTCCGCAGCCAGCATTTCTTTGTGGGCTTTGACAAAGGCCTCCAGGTTGTCACTGCCCACCTCCTCCTCGCCTTCTACCAGGAATTTTACGTTGCAAGGGAGGTCGCCATGCTGGTTCAGCACCTCTATGGCCTTGAGGTGCATATAGACTTGCCCTTTATCGTCACAAGCCCCGCGGGCGTAGATGTTCCCATCCTTGATCACCGGCTCGAAAGGAGGGCTGTGCCAGAGATCGAGCGGGACGGGGGGCTGCACGTCATAGTGGCCGTAGACCAAAATGGTAGGTAGGGAGGCGTCTACCATTTTTTCCGCATACACGATGGGGTGCCCTGGGGTGGCGTATTTTTCCGTCCGGTCCATCTGCAACGTATCAAACTTCGCCAGCAGCCAGTCAGCAGCTTGTTGCACGTTATTTGCGTAGGCCGAATCGGCACTCACACTGGGGATTCGCAGAAATTCGATCAGCTCTTGCAGGAAACGCTCCTGATGTTGATCGATGTAGGATTTGATTTCGCTCATAAACTCATTTCTCAAGTTTGTATAATCTATTCAAAAATAGGAGAAAAGGGATCATTTCAAAAGGTTGAAAGGGTTTTTGGGGACTTTAAGCCAGCGGAAGGAGAGGGACCGGCATCAGAATCAAGGCGTAAGAAAGCCCCAAGCTAAGTAGGGCGTGTATTAAATTTTTTAAATATATTGACACAATCAATCGGCTTTTCTCGTTAATCCCATTATTACGGTTTTGGTACGGTCTAACAAACTATTCCCCCATTCGTTCTTAGTCAAGTAATGAGGGATTAGCTACTTCAGCAAAACCTTCATCTCAGGCAGAAAGTAATTCCTTTTTTTGGCTAACCTGATCACTGCACCCCTATGCTGGCAGGAGTTTTTTTGGGCTGCGGGTGAAAGCACTTTAATTACCTGTAACAGGCATTGAGCTGGCCTGAGCAATAGCTATGGAAATGAACACGAAGGCTTCATCATCATCTAGGAGTGTACATTATAATACTTTTGTCAACCATGAATACGTTTTTCTCCTTCGACTTGCCGATCTTGGCCACGACCCCCCAGGTGATGGAATGGGTTTACTTTGGCATCTTTATCCTTTGCGCCATGAGTGTCTATCTGGTGCTGGTCAAACGTGCCGAAACCGAAATTCCGCGCCGCACCATCGACCAGATCTTTTTTCTCATGTTGGGATTGGCCAGCGTGATCTGGTTTCTCTCCAAATATGCACCCGCCCACACCTGACGACAAAGTCCCGTCGCACTCGCGGGCTGTTTGGCGTCTCC
>CAZIVQ010000112.1:4358-8612 GCA_964542415.1 uncultured Bacteroidia bacterium
CCGGTTCAGCATGTTTATATTATTGCTTCGCAAAAAAGGTGCGGGCTCTTCGACGCTCGGAGACCCGGCCCAGCACATTTTTCCCTCATAGCTGAATGCAGGGCATGTCCTCAAACTCCCGGCTGAGGTTGGAGGCCAACACGAAGAGGCGTGAGGCCGTGTGGGCCCGAATCAGTTGAAGGATCAGGGCGGCGTTTTCCGCGTCCATGTTGCTGGTAGGTTCATCGAGCAGCAGCAGGTCGGAGGCGGTGAACAATGCCATGCCAACCTTGGCCCGCTGCAGCATGCCCGAGGAATAATACCTGAGCGGTTTGTGCGCATGGGCATTGAGCCGGAGGGTTTCGAGCACTTCGTCGATTCCTCCGGGGAGGCGGCAGCGCCGAAAGCGAAAATGCAAGCGCAGGTGCTCTTTGAAGCTCAGTTCGGGATACAGCGATACATAGGGCCCACTCCAGCTGAGGTGCTGGTAGAGATGGGCTACGCTCAGCGCGGTGCCTTGGTACTGGTAGGTGAGTTTTCCTTCGGTGGGGCTCATCTGCCCGGCAATGATGCGGAGCAAAGTCGATTTGCCCGAGCCATTTTTCCCCACCAACGCAAGGTGGTGCTGGGCAGAAAAATCATGGGACAAGTGCCGGAAGAGCCAGCGTTGGTAAAACTGCTTGCCAACGTCTGAGAAGCTAATATGCAGCGGCATGGCTTCCACTATTCTCCAGCCTCAGCGGCATTACCGATCTGTCCACTGTTATGGCCTTTGATGATGCCGCGGGTAGCATTGCGCACGAAGGTGATGATCTCATCCCGCTCTTCGGTGGCCGGCAGGTGGGCTTCAATGTGGTCGAGGGCCCGGGCGGTGTTCATGCCTGAAAGGAAGAGGTAGCGGTAAATGTCCTGGATGTTGTGGATGCGCTCGTTGGGGTAGTTACGGCGCCGCAAGCCAATAGAATTGACCCCTTCATATTTGACCGGCGAACGACCCGCCTTGACGAAGGGAGGCACATCTTTGCGCACCAGTGACCCCCCGGCCACGAAGGCGTGTTTGCCGATTTTCACAAATTGATGAATGGCCGCCGTGCCACTGATGATGGCAAAGTCGTCGACTTCTACGTGGCCCGCCATGTTCACTGCGTTGGAGATGATCACGTTGTCCCCCAATATGCAGTCATGGGCGACATGAACGTAGGCCATCAGCAGGCATTTTTTTCCTACCACCGTTTTGCCATGGTAGGTGGTGCCCCGGTGAATCGAGACAAATTCGCGGATAACGGTATCGTCACCGATTTCGACTGTGGTCTTCTCGCCTTCGAATTTGAGGTCTTGGGGAATGCCGGCAATCACCGCGCTGGGAAAAATCTTTACTCCTCTTCCGATGCGTGCCCCATCGAGGATGGTGACGTTGGCGCCGATCCAGGAGCCGTCACCGATCACGACCCCCCCTCGTATGATGACGTTGGGTTCGAGGTGGACCCCATTGCCGATCCGGATGGCAGGGCGGATGTCAGAGTTGCTTTCGCTTGTGCGCCAAAATTCAAGGTCTTGGACTTCGGGAGAAATGACCGTCCCGGGATAAATTTTACAATTTTCTCCGATGGTCACTCCCGGATAAATAACCACGTGGGAACCAATAGAAGTACCGGCTCCGATTTCTACATCTTCATGAATACAGGCAAAGGGAGAGATATTTGCAGCAGGAGAAATACGGGCACCCGAATTCACCATGGCTTGGGGAGGCTCATACTGCTTGCTTTGATCGTTTGAGGTCATAGTTTTGTTTTTGGGACTACGCTGGCCACCAGATCGGCCGAACAAACCAGCTCACCATCTACGAAGGCCTTTCCACTCATTTTGCAAATACTCCTACGCAAAGCGGTCATTTCTAGCTCCAGAGTTAGGGTATCACCCGGTATAACTGGTTTTTTGAAGCGAACGTTGTCAAAGGCTACAAAATAAACCCAGATAGACTGGGGGTTTTCGATGGTGTTGAGCAGCAGAATCCCGCCTACTTGCCCCATGGCTTCTACCTGCAAGACCCCGGGCATAATCGGGTTTCCGGGAAAATGTCCCTGAAAGAAGGGCTCATTAAAAGTAACGTTTTTGACCCCCACGATGGTACGCTCGGTGAAGTCGATAATCTTGTCTACCAGCAAAAAAGGATAGCGGTGGGGCAGGATATCCTGGATGGCTTTGATGTCGAAAATGATGCCCTTCTTCTTTTCTTTCTGGAAGCGGTTGGCAATGCGGTTTTGCTTGACCTTGGCGCGAAGCTTACGCGCCATTTCTATATTGGCTTTGTGCCCAGGTCGGCTCGCCATGATGTGGCCTTTGATGGGCATGCCCACCAAGGCGAGGTCGCCCACCAGGTCGAGGAGCTTGTGACGGGCCGGCTCGTTGTCGTAGTGCAAGCTCTTGCCATTGAGCATCCCTTCCTCCACTGCTATGTTGGGCATTTGAAACAATTCCCGCAACCGGACCAGCTCCTCCTCACTGATTTCGCGGTCCACGATGACCAGAGCGCTTTCGAGGTTGCCTCCCTTGATGAGCCCCGCTTTGTACAAGGCTTCTACTTCATGCAAAAAGACAAAGGTGCGACAGTTGGCAAAGGCCTGGGGAAACTGGGTAATGTCGGTAAGGGTGGCGTGCTGCGCCCGCAGCACCTGGGAACCAAAGTCGATCATGACCGTGGCGTGGAAGTTGCGCGAGGGCAAGCCTACGATTTCCACGCTGCGGTCGGGTTCGAGGTGGTGGACCGGCTCATCGATCACAAAATATTCTCGCACGGCCTGCTGCTCCAAGATGCCCGCATTTTGCAGGGCTTGGGTAAAGGCATAGGCACTGCCGTCCATGATGGGCGGCTCCGGTCCATCAAGGTCAATGAGTACATTGTCGATCTCCAAGCCCGCCAAGGCGGCCAAGGTGTGCTCTACAGTATGTACTTTGGCTCCGTTGAGCGCCAAGGTAGTGCCTCGGGAGGTGTCTACCACATGGTCGACCAGGGCCGGGACCATCGGCTGCCCTTCCAGGTCGGTTCGCCGAAATACATAGCCATGGTTTTCCGAGGCCGGATGAAAGGTGAGGTTCACCGTTTCTCCTGTGTGCAGGCCCACGCCCGAGACCGTTACCGGCTGCTTTATGGTACGTTGATTAACACTCATATGCGGCTATCCTCGTTTCGCTAATTCTTTTTCTAATCTGACGATCTTTTGGTTCATTTCCTCCAGCTTTCTCCACATCACCTCCGTCTTGAGTTGCTGCCGGTAAGGCTGGATCGGGCTGCCCCGAAAGACCATTCCTGGCTCTTTGATGCTACGGTTCACCCCAGACTGGGCGTCTATCCGGGTACCGGCGGCTATCTGGATATGCCCCACAAAGCCTACTTGCCCGCCCACCATGCAATTTTCTTCCAGCGTGGTACTCCCCGATACCCCGGTTTGAGCGGCAATCAAGGTATTTTCTCCAACGCTGACGTTATGCGCCAGTTGAATAAGGTTGTCGAGCTTGGCATGCTTGCGCACGCGGGTAGCGCCGATCGTAGCCCGGTCTATACAGGTATTGGCTCCGATTTCTACCCCCTCTTCGATGATCACTTTGCCTGTCTGCGGCACCTTGCGAAAACTGCCGTCTTGCTGGGGGGCAAAGCCAAAGCCATCGCAGCCGATTCGGGTACCGGCATGTATGATACAGTCAGGGCCGATTTCGGTTTCCCGGTACAAGCTCACCTGGGGGTAAATGATCGTGTTGTCACCAATGACGACATCCTTGCCTATGTATACCTGAGGAAAAATCTTGACATTCCGGCCAATTTTCACCCTTTCACTGAGGTAAGAAAAAGCCCCCACATAGCTTCCTTCACCGATCTCGGCGCTTGGGGCCACAAACGCCTGGGGATCCACCCCTGAAGACGCAGTTTCTTCGCCCCCAGCCAGCTTTTCGAGCAGGAAGGAAAACGCACTGTAAGGATTCTCGACCCGTAGCAGCACCGGGGTCACCGCTTGCTTGGGGACAAAATCCCGGGCGATGATCACCGCCGTGGCCCGGGTGGTGTATAGATGCGGGGCATACTTGGGATTAGCCAAAAAGGTGAGGCTCCCGGCTTCTCCTTCCTCTATCTTCGCCAGGTGATCAATCTCCTGGTCCTCGTTTCCCTCGATTTCTGCCCCGATCAACTCAGCTATCTGGCTCAGGTGAAATTTCATGCGATATCTGGGATCAATTGCGCGACAAAGGTAGTCATTCTTTGCCCTCTATTCCAAAGAGGCC
>CAZIVQ010000113.1:0-8524 GCA_964542415.1 uncultured Bacteroidia bacterium
AGAAGGAGCGAAGCTTAGGAGGATCACCCAATCGGTTGGTTTTCTAATAATTACTAGTTATCGAATTTTTATATATGAAATTTTCATAAAAAATATAATTTAGAGACCAAAGTCACAGAGTACCTGAGCTAAGTTATCCACATCATTTAATGCCAGTAGGAAAGAGCGTAAAACTACGGTGGATAAAATCGACCTGAGAATCGCCTAGAAAACCGCTTGCTGGGCCCTGGTAGGGGATAGGAAAAAATAATCGCTATATTTAGCTAAAACAGGCAAAATTTTTGATTCGTAACTTTCTGATAATCAGTGATTAAAAACTTATTTTTTCAGGTAAAAAAATGAGGGCTCCCGCTTCGATTCTCCTGCGAAAAATAGCCCTCAAAAAGGCGGATTTTCCCTCTGAAGGAAATCTTCTTACTTTGCCAGCCAAACCCCAACTATCGTGTCAAAAATTTCTGTTTCGCGGCTGACTTATACCCACTGCCCCGCTTGCGAATCCGAGGCTATCGCGCCCCTCTTCGAAGCCCAGGATTATACCGTCTCCCAAGAGAGCTTCCCGATTTGGGAGTGTGCCTATTGCCAGCTGCGGTTTACCCAAGCGGTACCTGAGGAAAATGAGATTGGTCAATACTATCAATCAGAAGAATACATTTCCCATTCAAACACTTCCAAGGGACTGATCAATTTTTTCTATCAAAAAGCCCGCGCTTTCACTTTGCAGCAGAAGCGCCGGCGGGTAGAGGGATTGTCTGGAAAACAGCAGGGGAGGCTACTGGACCTGGGCTGTGGGACGGGCGAATTCCTGGCTACCATGAAAAAAGCGGGCTGGGAAACTTTGGGCCTGGAGCCCGATCAGGGAGCCAGGAAATTTGCGCGTTCGGAGTACGGTTTGGAGGTGAGCGATTCAGAGCAACTTTTCTCCCTGGAGCCAGGTAGCTTCGATGTCATCAGCATGTGGCATGTGCTCGAGCATGTGCATCGCCTGCATCCCTACCTCGATCAGCTCGCGAAGCTGCTCCATACCGATGGGGTCCTGCTCATCGCGGTTCCGAATTACGATTCCCTCGATGCCGAAACCTACGGGCCCGCTTGGGCCGCCTATGATGTGCCCCGGCATTTGTATCATTTTCACCCTACCAGCATGCCCCGTTTGATGGAAGCCCATGGCCTGGAGTTGGTTGACCGCAAAGCGATGCCCCTCGATGCATTCTACGTGAGCCTTCTCAGTGAAAAATACATCCACGGGCGCATTCGTCTGGTTCAGGGAGCCTGGCAAGGCCTCCGCTCATACCTTCGTGCTTTTGGAGCCGTGCAGCATTGCAGCTCGGTGCTATACGTCGTAAGGAAAAAGTAGCTTCTTACTACCAGCGGACCGGGCCGAGGCTTCGTATCCGTTCTACCACCCGCGAAAGCGAGGGGGTTTCTAGCAGAATGTCCTCATAGCTGAGGAGGTCGAGAATGTATCGCTGGTTATCCTGGTATTCGTCGGCGAAAGTTGCATCCACAAATTCTTGGTAGTCAGGGTCGGCGAAAACGGTACTGACAAGGTAGGTCTCGCGTTCCAGGTTGTATTCCACCACCAGGTAGGGGTCTTCGAAGTCAGCTGGGTAGCAGGCCACAAACATGATGCTTCGCATCAGTTGCTGGCCGATGAAGTTGGTGTAGCCCACGGAATAAAACGGGTACATGTAGGTCCGGTGAGGAACCTGAGCCTGGCTCAGCACCCGCTCAAGCTGGACCATCTTTTCTTTCAGGTAAGAAGCCAGCATTTCCTCTTCTTCCAGGCGGTCAATGGGATACCACCTTCCCTTGCGGCTATAAAATTGCAGCTCCCCCAGCCGGAGTTTGTAGTCAAACTCATCATGGCCATGGAGGACGTAGCCCGGATAATAAAATCGCTTCTGGGTGTTGAGCCCATGCTGGATTTCGAGCAGCATGGTGTAGATGCCTGGGCTAAAGCGGCGATAAGCCGGGTCGTACAAGCCCAGCAAGCTAGCAAGGCTGGCTTTGCCTTCGTCAAAAAAACTAATCGCGACGAGTTTGTCCCCGTCATAGACAGCGATCTCCCGGGTATTGAAAAGTTGCTGGGTTGGGTCGTCAAAGAGAAATTCTTCCAGGTTGGGATGAATAAAGCCCTTGAACTTGTGCTTCTGGGCTTGATAGAGGTTATCCTTTTCTGGGGTAACGACTGCCGGGCCGTGTTCGATCCGGAAGAGGCGACCGTTGCGTTTGAGAAGCTTGCGGAAACTGCGGCGGAAGCGGTAGTCTTCTAGTTTGAGGCGAATGTGAATGAGCGAGAGGACTTCCCCGTTAAGGCAGATCATGTGGATCCGGTACAGCATAGAGGTACTACGAAACCAGCCCCCGGCCAGGTAGCGGTCTAGCCGGGCGGGAGAAAGAGACTGGGGAAAATAATACTGTACCAGCAAGGCCTTGAAAAATTGGTGGTGGTCTGGCCCATTCCAGACGCAGCCTTAATATTAGCAAGCCGGGGCAATAAAAAAAGGGCAGCCCGAAAGAATTGTATATCCTGGCCCCTGAATTGAAATCCAGGTTTCAGGCCAGACCCCTTTTTGCTTCCGGCAAAAAATAAAACGGGTGACAGGTTCTCTAGTGCTTGCAGGGTGAAGAAATTGACCAATTTAAACGCAGGCCTGTCCCTGGTGAAACCAGGACCTGTCCCTGGTAAAGCCGGGACATGTTGTAGTGGGACAAGTCTGGGACCCGCCTCTGGAGGGGAAAAAAGGCTGAGTTTAGCGAGTCGAAGATCCCTCGGCAAGCCGGGGGACTAAATGAAGACTTTTTGACACAGTACCACGGAAAAAGGCTTGTCCTGAGCCAGGCCGAAGGAGCAAGTTTAAATGGTTAAGAATTTAGCTTCGCAAGCACTGATCCCCCATTGAATATCGCCATCTCTGTCGCCAAATCTAACCTGAACTGCCCTGCCCGGGGCTAGTACTTCCTACCCTGGTCAAATAGCCCACCGGATTTCTTCTACCTCAAAACCAGCTAGGGTCAACATTAAAAATAAAAAAGCTCCCTCAGGTCATTGAGAAGAATTTTTCAACCGCGAAACCATTGGTTTGTGCTCTCGGAGGGTAAGTCAACCGGAATTTTTTGACCGTTGCTCAACTCTCCAACACCACCGCTTCATCTCCCACCCGTGGGAGCGGCCCCTGGGTCCAGGCCTGGTAGTAGGTTTCAATGCGCCGGGCGAAGTGCTTGGGCTTCTCTTGGTAAATCTTTTTTCCCAGCGGAAACAGTTCGTTGCGCAGTAAGGCCCGCTCCGCGATAAATATCCCCTCCAGTTCGGTGGTGAGCATGGGTCCGCCCGCGAGGCCTCCCTCCCGCAGAAATTCTTCCAGCACACAAAGATCGTGGTCGGCTCCCAGTAAGTCGGAGAGGCGGTGTAACTCGGCGGCGTAAGCATCAAGCACCGGGACCCAAGCCAGGTGCAGCAGCTCGATCTGATGCCAGAGGTACTTTACCCGCTTGCGCCATTGGTGTAAGTGCTCGTCGGTCGGCTCCCGCTTGGCGATCCTGAAAGCTTCGTGACCTTGCTGGTAGATGCGTTGCAGCCCGGGGCGAATCGAGGCAAACTTGGGTTTACCCAAAGACAAGCGGTCGATGCGTTTGCGGCCATGCCGCAATTCATCGGACACATTCTCCAGCAAATTGGTTTCCTCGAAAAACTCCCCCTCACAAGCCCGTAAGTGGTCTAGCAGGTATTGGCGAAAAGGCTCGAGGGGCTCGTCGGCCTGGGCTTCACCCAGCGCCTGGCGCAGGGTATCTAGGGCTTCCAGCATCACCTGGGCATCGCGCATACCAGACAGCTTGCGGCCCAAGTCCCGGTAGAACCTGTTTTCACGCTTGTAAGCCTTTTTGCCCAATGCAAAACGGACCAACCGTAACACCGCCCGCAGGCGCTTAAAGGTCTTTCGACACTGGTGGACGGTCTCATGCGGATTTTCGCTCCGCTCTAAATCATAGATCGCTGCTTGCAGCTCTTCATGCCATATCCGCCGAATGCCTTCTGGGATGGGTTCGCGATGGGTGAGTTTAAAGCTCATGGGAAAAGAAAAAATGGAGGAAATGAAAGGTTAAAACGGAGGCGTTATTGTTCATGTGCCTGGCTCAACCATTGGCGGAGGTCACTCCCTGTGGGGTACTCAAATACCTCCAGGTCAAACAGGGAAACTGCCGCCAGCAAATGGTCAAAAATGTCGGCTTGGATTTGCTCATAGACCGGCCAGCGGGTATCGTCAGTGAAGCAGTATATCTCTACGGGCAACCCATGCTCCCCTGGCTCCAGGTGGCGGACCATGGTCAGCATATCCGGGCGCTTCTGTACCCGCGGGTGCGCCTGGAGGTAGGCCATAGCATAAGCGCGAAAGACGCCAATATTGGTCAGGTTACGGCCATTGGCCAGCACCGACTTGTCTACTTGCCGCTCTGCGTTGTAAGCTTGAATTTCGGCTTCACGGGCAGTGAGGTAGTCTCGCACCAGCTCTATTTTGCGGTAGCGGGCCAGCATCTCTGGGTTGCAGTAGCGGATGCTGTTCAGCTTGATCCGGATTACCCGCTTGATGCGCCGACCCCCCATCTGCTTCATGCCCCGCCAGTTTTTGAAAGAATCGGAGGAAAAGGCGTAAGTAGGAATGGTCGTAATGGTCTTATCGAAATTGCGGACCTTGATGGTATTCAGGGAAATCCTGGTCACATCCCCATCGGCCCCATACTTGGGCATCTCCACCCAATCGCCGATCTTCACCATGTCATTGGCGGCGATCTGAATGCTGGCTACGAATCCGAGGATGGTATCTTTAAAAATGAGCAGCAGCACCGCCGTCATGGCTCCGAAGGTGCTCAGAAAAAACAGCGGGGACTTGTCCAGTACGATCGATAGCCCCAGCACGATGGCTATACCTGCCAGAATGATGCGGCCCAACTGGAAATAGCTGCCGATCGGCTGATCCTGGTAAAAGTGCGATTGCTCGATCGCCGACTCGATGGCACTGAGCAACGCGTACAGTGTCAACATGGCCACCACCACCAGGGAGACGCCCGTGATGCGTAGCACCGCCTCTTGTAACCAACCCTCTGCCTGTAAAAATTGCTCGGCTCCCAGCTGCCAGATCAGCACGGGGACGACCCCCGCCAATCGCCGGAAAAAGCGCTTTTCCATCAGCATGTCGTCCCAGTGGTTGCGCGACCGCTTGATCAGCTGGCTCAAGCCCCGGATCAGCAGCTGCCGGGTCAGCCAACTCGTCAGCCAGCTCAGCAAGGCCAGTCCCACCACGAGCATGAAGATGCCCAGGCTACGGCTGCCTTGTTCTGTCAGACCTTGGTCGGTAAGCCAGCCAAGCAGCCAGTCGAGAGAAGTGAGGTCAAATTGTTTCATAGTCGGGCGGCGGTGCCAGTAGGATACTGTTGCATGGCCTCCCCCACAGCCAGTAGTTTGCGGACCGCCTCGCGGCCTTTTTCTCCCAGGCTCAGCGAATATTTATTGACATACAGCTCGATGTGGGCCCGCATGACCGCCTCATTCATCTCCTGCGCATGGGTCCGGACGTAAGGCCGCGAGGCTTCTGGATGCTCGAAGGCGTAAGCCACACTGGCTCGCATCATTTCCTCTAGTTCCCGGATGCGCTTCTCCCCCAAACGCTTGTGAGCCACAATCGCTCCGAGCGGGATGGGCAAGCCCGTTTGCTGCTCCCAATAGGCCCCAAGGTCTTGCACCAGGTGAAGCCCATGCTGCGGGTAGGTAAAGCGATTTTCGTGAATGATCACGCCGGCATCTACTTCACCCGCCACCAAAGCGGGCATGATTTCGTGGAAGATCATTTCCTGCTTGTGCTTGATATTCGGAGCAAAATAGCCCAAAAGCAGGTGAGCGGTGGTGTTTTTGCCCGGAATAGCGACCTTGAGATTATTGTTCGCAATTTGCGAAGCGCGAATGGGTTCGCGTGAGATCAAAAGGGGGCCGCAGTCATGTCCCAAGGCGCTGCCTGCGTCCAGTAATTGGTAGCGGTCCAGGACGCGGCCGTAGGTGTTATAGGAAATCTTAACCAGGTCGGGGCCTTCGGCCTCAGCCATCTGGTTGAGGTGAAAGATGTCGGCCAAGGTGGGCTCGAACTGCCAATCCCTGGTGTCGATGCGGTTGTGGACCAAGGCATCGAACATAAAGGTATCGTTAGGGCAGGTGCTGAAAGCGAGTTTGAGGTTCATGAATAAAAAGAAAATGCAGGGTGCCAGGCGAATGCGTTTTTTCTGCTTCGGGCAAAATACCTATTTTTCACACATGCGTCGTATCCTCTTCATAACGACTGGCAGCCTGCTGCTGTTGGGCTTGTTGGTTCACTTATACAACCTTGATTTGCTTCATCCAAAACCTTCTGTCCAGCGGCCTTGGGTCATCGCCCATCGCGGCAACTCGGACGAAGCTCCGGAAAACACCCTGGTTGCCTTGCGGCAAGCTATTGATTTGGGCGTCGATTTTGTCGAGTTTGATGTTCACTTGAGCCAAGACGGGGTTCCGGTTTTACTTCACGACAAAGGCCTGACCCGGACCACCGGAGCCCAGGGTGCGGTTTACGAGTTTACCCTGGCAGAGTTGAAAAAGCTGGATGCAGGCCGCTGGTTTGGAGAAAAATACCAAGGCGAACCCATCCCCACCCTGGCGGAAGCCTTGGCCCTGTTCAATGCCCAAACGCAAGCCCGCCCTCTGATTGAATTGAAGCAGGGGGTAGAAGGTCGCTATCCCGGATTGGAAGAAAAAGTACTGGCCGCGGTCTATGCAGCGGGCTTGCAGAAACGGGCCATTATCCAGAGCTTTCAGGGTGAAACGCTGCGGCGTTTGCGCGAATTAGATCAGGACATCACCCTGCATAAACTGCTGGTCGCCAAGGTGCCGGGCTTGCCGGCTTATTATGATGGGGCTTGGCAGCAAGGCCAGCCGGGCGACTTTCCAGGAGTAAGAGGCGTCAATCCCTGGTGGAAAGCGACCACCCGCCGTCAGGTTCGCCGTATTCATGAACAGGGCAAGCAGGTGCTGGTCTACACCGTGGACGAAGAAGCAGAGATACGTCGTTGCCTGGAATTGGGCGTAGATGGCATCATCACCAATCATCCCCAAGGGTTGCTGGACCTGCTGGAGAAGCAGTCGCCATGATCAGATCAATAGCTCAGGATGATGGGCCACGAGGGGGACGAGGTTGTCGGCGGGTTCGAGGCGCTGGTCGAGATGGTAGGCAAAAATGTCGAAACCCTGGAGATAGGGCGCGAGGTCTTTATAGTGGACGTGGATGTCGTCAGCTGGTTCGAAAGCCATCTCATGGAAAATTCGCACCGGCTTACCATTTGGGTTGGCGGCAAGTACCCGGTCAAAAATGATGTTGGCATTGCCTAAATCCCCCGAATAGGCGACAATTTCTTCTTCATCCTCAAAGATAAAGCCGTAGCTTTGCATGCCCTTAATGTGCATGCCAAAGGTATCGATGCAAGTGAGGCCGGGGATTTCAGAGGCGAGGGTGAAAGTGACGTAGCGCTCGGGTTCCACCAGGGCAAAGCGGAGAAACTCGTAAAGTTGATCCCGGTACTCCAGATTGGGAACCAAAATATTGGCTTTGCGTGGCTGGTCCAGGATGAAGTGGTGGTGGAGAATGATGGTGTTGAGGCTGCCGACGTGGTCGTCGTGGCAATGAGTGATGAGGATGTGATCGATATGGTTGGCCAGGCCTACGTCCCGCAAGCGAGGGTAAACCGTATGACCGCAGTCGATAAGGATATTCTTCTCATGCAACCTGACCCAAGCAGCTGAGTTTCCTAAATCATAATCGAATGCGCCTCCCGTGCCGATAAACTTGATGTGCATGCTCGTGCGTTGGTTCGAAAGCGCGCGCCTTGCCCTCTGGTTTTCTTGCCCTCAGGGCGGTAAGTTACAATGAGAATTTGTAAATTTTTAGCTTTCCAGATACAAGATGTGAGATAGCGTGGAGGGGCTCGCTCCTTCAGATCGCGAAATGTGTTGCCTATGATCGAATCTATGACGGGCTATGGCTCAGCAGAATGCGCCTCTCCCAACTACAAAGTCAGCGTAGAGCTTAAGTCACTCAATAACAAATACTTTGAGGTGACCCTCAAATTGCCGAGGGTATACTTACGCTTCGAGCACAAAATGCGCAGTGAACTGAGCCAGAGACTTCGTCGGGGCAAAGTGATGGGCATGATCAACGTGGAGGTCCTCAGCGGGGAAAAACGCACCCTCAACCTCAACCGAGCCTTGGCCCGGCGCTACCTCGGTGAATTGCAGGAGTTGGCTGATTACCTGGAAATAGAACGCAAAGTGGACCTGCCCTTTTTGCTCGAATTGCCCGAAGTCATCCCGACCGAAAGTGAGCAAGAAGACCCGGAGGAGTGGGCGCTTATGGAAGAAGCCTTACGCGAGGCCTCAGAAAAGCTGATCCTTAGCCGCATGGAAGAAGGGAAAGCCCTGGATGCCGACCTCGAAGGACGGGTCACGGCC
>CAZIVQ010000114.1:0-8472 GCA_964542415.1 uncultured Bacteroidia bacterium
GGCTTGCCGGGGCATCCTAGATTTGCGTGAAACAAAAAGGGGAAGTTATTCTTTGTGCCTTACTTAGTCCATTAAATAATTGGCTTCCAGTACGGTCATGTTGTACTGAAAAAGCGAAGTGAAGTAGTTGGTCTCAATGGTTTTGGCATTTTCCAGTAGTTGAATGTATTGGAGAAAGTCTATTTCACCATTTTGAAAGGCTTTGCCCGCATGGAAAAGCGTTTCTTCGGCCAGCTTTTTTCCTGAAGTTTGGTAGTAGGTGAGGCCTGCTTCGAATTTTTTCAAGTCTGATTGCAAGGCCCGATATTGCGCGTTCAGGACGCGCTGGTAATTTTCCGCTTCCACCGTCATCATGGACGCCCCGGTTTTGGCGGCGGTAATTTTAGCTCGCTGAGCGCCCCCCCATAGCGGAACCCCTAGTCCGACCTGAAAACCCCAATAACTCTGCTGCCCGGGCCCGTTATTGGCGCCCCGGAAGAGCGAAGCATTCAGGTTAGGGAGCAACTGCTGTTTTTCTAAGTCGATCCTCCGGTCAGCCAGCGTGACCGCGTCTGAGTAGTATTGAAGGGCCGGATGCCCGAGGGTATCTACCAGGGCCAATTCTATCCGCGTCAAGGCTTGATCCTCAACCGTGTAGGTTGAATCCGTCTGAAGCCATTGATTTAAAGTGATCAGGGCTTTTTCTCTGCTCTCCTCTATTTGGTTGAGCTGGATGGCCATCTCTTTCTGCTTGGTCTCGGCGGTCAATTTCTCCAGGTAATTCGATTCCCCCTGGACAAACTTCCGGTTAGCGGCATAGGCGAAGGAAGCGTACAGGCTGTCCAGGTAGCGGTAGTTGTCGAGCATCGCTTGCCAATACACGACGGCATGGTAGGCTTTCAGCACTTCCTTGGTCACCCGGTATTGATCCATCGCATATTGGTCGGTAACCAGCTGCGATTGGCTTTCCAGGACTTTCCGCTGGGCCCCATATACGGTGGGAAATTTGACCGCCTGGCTGAGTCCCAACACATTGAGGGGCAGGTCATTAGGCGCAATGTTATTGTTGTCCCTGTGGAAATAAACCTCGGTTTTCTCCAGGTCAAAGGCGCTGCCTATCAGTTGTTGGCTTTGCTCTATGCGCTGAGAAGCGGCCTGCAACCCCAGGTTGTGTTGTAAGGCGATCTCCACCGCCTGTTCGGCCGTGATTTTGGGGCCTTGGCCAAAGCTCCAGGCAGGTATCGCCACGAACAGCAACAGCGCGAGGGTGGCCAAGGTAGAGGTACGGCCTTGGGACCGGCGCTTTTTCCTGTCAAACAGGGCGTAAAGCACCGGCAGCACCACCAGGGTAAGGGCTGTGGCAGAAATCAGCCCCCCGACCACCACGGTGGCTAAGGGCCGTTGCACTTCGGCCCCGGCAGAGGTCGAAATGGCCATGGGCAAAAACCCTAAAGCAGCGGCTGATGCGGTCAGCAATACCGGCCGCAACCGGTTTCTGGTCCCGGTCAGAATGCGCCGGTTGATGTCGTGCATGCCATTGGATTTGAGTTCTTTGAATTCTCCGATCAGTACGATGCCATTCAACACCGCAATCCCAAACAGGGCAATAAATCCTACCCCTGCCGAAATGCTAAAGGGCATGTCGCGGAGGTACAGCAGCACGACGCCGCCAACCGTCGACATGGGGATGGCGCTGTAAATGATGAGGGCTTCTTTGACGGAATTGAACGCGAAATATAGGAGGATGAATATCAGGACCAGCGCGATGGGCACCGCGACCATCAACCGCTCCCTTGCCGTTCTCAGGTTCTCAAACTGCCCGCCATATTCTACCGTGTAACCGGTCGGGAGGGCGATCTTTTGGTTGATGATCTCCTGCACGTCTTGTACCACAGATTCCAAATCCCGGTTCCGTACGTTGATCCCGACCACAATTCTTCGTTTGGTATCGTCCCTCGATATTTGGGCCGGTCCTTTGGTGTAGCTGATGCTGGCAAATTCACTGAGGGGCAATTGGTTACCATTGGGAAGCTGAATGGTAGCCATTTCCAGGTCTTCGAGGTCCTGGTGGTGGGCCTGGTCGAAACGGACCACCAACTCAAATTGCTTTTCGCCTTCGAAGACCATTCCTGCCGGTTTTCCAGCAAAGCCCATCGTGATGAGGTCGTTGAGTGCTGCAATGTTGAGCCCGTACTTTGCAATTTTTAGGCGGTCATATTTCACGGTCATTTGCGGCAGGCCGGCTACTTTTTCTACCGTTATATCCGCGGCCCCTTCCACCTCCTGAATGGCCTTTTCCACTTGCAGCGCTTTGCGGTAAAGGATGTCCAGGTCTTCCCCAAATATTTTGATGGCCAAATCGGCCCGCACCCCCGTAATGAGTTCGTTAAATCGCATTTCGATGGGTTGGGTAAATTCGAAGTCCACGCCGGGTATCTTGGCCGTCAGGGCTTCCTTGAATCGGTCGGCCAGCTCGTCTTTGCTCCCGGCAGAAACCCATTCGCCTTTGGGGATCAACTTGATGATGACGTCGCTCTCTTCCATCGACATGGGATCGGTGGGCACTTCAGCCGCGCCAATCCGGCTCACCACCTGGTCTACTTCTGGAAAGGTTTTCAGGATCTTTTCCATCCGGGTAGTGGCTTCTATGGTGTTACTCAGGGAAGTGCCCGTTTTGAGCACGGGTTGGATCACAAAGTCGCCTTCGTCCAGCGTGGGCACAAATTCACCGCCCATGCGGCTGAAGAGCCAGCCTGTCCCAATGAGCAAAGCCACCGATAAGCCCAGGACCAATTTTTTCTCCCTGAGCGCCCAGACCATGATGGGTTTGTACCTGTTTTGCAAGAAGGAAATCAGGCGGGAAGAAATCGTTTTTTTCGCGGGGTCGGTGGGCTTGATAAACAAGGAAGCCATCACCGGCACGTAGGTAAAGCACATGATCATGGCCCCGATCAGCGCAAAGCAAAACACCAAAGCCATCGGCCGGAACATTTTGCCTTCTACCCCTACCAGAGAAAGAATGGGAATAAATACGATGATGATGATCAATTGCCCGAACACGGCGGAGTGCATCATCTTGTTGGCACCGTATTGGGCGATGTCGTCTATCAGGTTCCTTCTTTCCGGTTTGGGCAATGCCAAGAGCTTGGAACGCTCCGCTGTGATTTTAAAAGCGATGTATTCTACGATAATCACCGCCCCGTCGATGATGATTCCAAAGTCAATGGCACCGAGGCTCATCAGGTTGGCATCTACGCCGAAGATATACATGAGCGACAGGGCAAACAGGAGGCACATCGGGATCAACGAAGCGACCACCAGGCCGGAGCGGAAGTTGCCGAGCAGCAGCACCACGACAAAAATCACGATCAAACACCCCAAAATGAGGTTTTCGGCAATGGTAAGGGTGGTTTTGCCAATGAGTTCACTCCGTTCCAAAAAGGGATTGATGCGAATGCCCGGGGGAAGCGTAGAGGAGATTTGGGCTACCCGCTCCTTGACGGCATCGATGGTGGCCTTGGAGTTGGCCCCCTTGAGCATCATCACCTGCCCCAGTACTTTTTCGCCCTCCCCGTTGCCAGTAATGGCCCCAAAGCGGGTAGCATGCCCAAACCCAACCGTGGCAATGTCTTTGATGAAGATGGGCATTCCGCTTCGGTTTTCAACCACTATGTTTTCTACGTCCTCCAGCGATCCGACCAACCCTTCGCCGCGGATAAAATAGGTTTGATTGGTTTTCTCGATGTAGCCCCCCCCGGCCACGCTGTTGTTTTGCTCCAGGGCCAAAAAAGCCTGAGCCACAGAAATATTTAAACTTCTGAGCTTTTCGGGGTTGAGGGCGACCTCGTATTGCTTGAGGTAGCCGCCCCAGGTGTTTACCTCCACCACCCCCGGTATGCCAGAAAGCTGACGCTTGACGATCCAGTCCTGAATGGTTCGCATCTCGGATAAGGAATACTGGCCACGGTGGGCAGAATCGACTTCGATGACATACTGGTAGATTTCCCCCAAACCCGTGGTGATCGGGCCCATGAAAGGGCTGCCAAAGCCAGCGGGAATCCTGGCTTCGGCAGCCTTGATTTTTTCGGCAATGAGCTGCCGGGGGAGATAGGTCCCGATTTGATCATCAAACACCACGGTTACCACAGAAAGCCCAAACTTAGAAACCGACCGGATTTCTTTTACATTGGGCAAGTTGGCCATTTCCAGCTCCACCGGATAGGTGAGAAATTTCTCCACCTCTTCCGTGGCCAGGTTGCGGGAAGTGGTGATGATTTGAACCTGGTTGTTGGTTACATCCGGGACGGCACCGATGGGAATCTCCGTGAGGGCATATATGCCAAACCCCATTATTCCGGCTGAAAACAGCAGTACGATCAACTTATGGTGAACGCTATACTGAATGATCTTTTCTAACATTGATGCAGGGTATAAATGATGCATCAAAGTTATGGAGAAGGCCTAAAGCGTTCCTCAAGCAATTCTTAAGATTGGCTTAAGAAGGTAATCGTTACGGTGGTACCTTCCCCCAAGCGGCTCGTTATCGCTAATTCTGCCCGAATTGCATCGGCGCATTTTTTGGCAATAGCCAAGCCTAATCCAGTGCCTGATATGTGTTTATGACCTAGCGCATCTGACCGGAAGAAACTGTCGTAGATTCGGGCTAAATCTTCTTGCTTGATCCCCACTCCCTCGTCTTTGATGGTACAGGCCAGGCCGCTGCCCTCCCTTTTCAGGTCAATGCTTATCGACGATTCGTCCTCAGAATATTTGATGGCATTGCTCAGCACATTCTCAATGATGATTTTGCTGTAATAATGGGGCACGAGGGCTTTCCCCAACGGGTCAAGGTCAAGTTTGATCTTGAGGCGTTTCTCCGAAATTTGATGTTTAAAACTAGATATCGATTCATCGATCAAGGCAGGCAGCGCCATGCGTTCGTCATGCTTTTTGTTGGTGGCACTATCTAGGCGGGCCAAAAGCAGCAACTGCTCCAGGGTCGTGGTCATGCGTGCAATTTCGCCGAGGCTGTACCGCACCTTCGCTTCGTACTCCGCCTGCGTCCTTGGTTTTCGAATGAGCACTTCCAAAGTGCCCCTGAGCGTGGCAAGGGGCGTTCTCAGTTCGTGGGAGGCATCGGAGGTAAATTGCTTTTCTCTTTCTATGGCCTTTTCGATGCGCTCCAGCAGGGCGTTGAAGTTGGTCGAAAGGTCATGCATTTCATCTCGATGCTGGGGCAGGTTTACCCGTTCCTTCAGGTTGTTTTTGGTGATTCGGGTGATGGTTTGGGTCATTTCTTGAATGGGGATAATGCTTCTACCGGCTAAAAAACGCGACACAAAAGACAAACCAATCAGCACGATGACGTAAGAGGCAAAGAGTACGTTTCTCAAGCGTGAAATGATCGAAAACGCCGATTCAGAGGACATGGCTGATAAAATGTAGCCTTTAATTTCCCCCTCGCTTTCTATGGGTAACTGAACCTGTCTGATGTTTCTCTCATTCAGTTTGGCATCAAAATGCCCCCCGAATGTTGACGCGTTAAACGGCAGTCGATCGAGCTTCAAGTTGGGGGATTTATCCATCAGCCGACCCTGTCTGTCCATCACTTGGATGAATACAGGGTTGACTTGACTTTCGCGGTGCTCGCGTTCTTCCCATTCCGCTTTGTTCGCAAACTTGATGCTATCGCCCACAATTTCGATTCCCCTCGTATGTTTCTTTGCCTCATAAGACAAATCACTATCCAGGTTTTGCCATACCGTCTCATTTACGGTAAAGAAAATGGCCCCAAACACAATGGCCATGATGGTCGCCGTGGCCACCATGTAATAAAAAGCGATCCTGTTTTTGAAATTTAAGTTCATCAATCTTTTGCGATGTAGCCCACCCCCCGCACGGTTTGGATGTGATTTTCTTCTTCAGATAGGGAAAGTTTTTTTCTAAGGGCATTGATATACACATCGATGACCCCGGTATTGTACTCAAACTGGATGTCCCAAACGCTTTCGATGATCCGGGTTCGCCGGCACACCTTGCCTTTGTTGCGAATAAGGTATTCGAGCAAGGCAAATTCTTTTTTGGTCAGGTGAATTTCCTCGTCTAATTTAAAGACCTGATGCGTTTCTGTGTTCAGGGTAATTTTGCCTAGTTTGAAGATGGCATGTTCCCCTGATTTTGGCCTCAGTTGTACTTTGATGCGCTCCAGGAGTTCTTCAAAATGAAAAGGCTTTTTGATGTAATCGTTCGCGCCAGCTTGCAACCCAAAGACGGTTTCATCCAGGGTGTCTTTGGCCGTAAGAAAGATAATGGGCGTGTCTGGGTAGGCTTTTCTAAATTGCCGACAAATATCTATGCCACTCAGGCCGGGCAGCATCCAATCCAACAGCAGCAAGTCATACTCCCCAGACAAAGCAAGCTGCAAGCCCTGCTTCCCTTCCTCTGCCACATCCACCGCATAGGATTCCTCTTCCAACCCTTGTTTGAGAAAAGCAGCAATGCCCGGTTCGTCTTCTACCACCAGAATTCTCATGGCCCAATATTCGCTAAACTTATGTTAAGCCTCAATTAACCCCTTCTTAAGATTGGCTTAAAAAATCCGATCCCCTCCCCTATCTGTACCTTAGCCCTCCGAACCGGAATGTCTAAACGGCTCAGAGAGCCAAGATACAAAACGTACCTTGGCTCTCCGAGCCGAGCAACCTATACGGCTCAAGGAGCCGTGGTACCACACGTATTTAGTAACAGTCGAAAAATAACCTCCCATTTTCCATTTTAGGCAAAGAAGTACACCCCTTTGTTTATCAACCTTCTACTTAGCGCCTTTGCGTGAAACAAAAAGGGGAAGTTATTCTTTGAGCCTTACTTAAGCCAAACGAGGTTCCTTACGGGTAAAAAAAGCAAAAATTACCGCCAGCAACCCACCCAGAATGAGGGAATTAAGGAATTCGTAGACCATGCCGGAGGCCGTCAAGCGAAAGGCCTGCTCTCCCGCAGCCAAGGCCCAGGCTGGGGCGAGGACATGAAAGGTGAGGGCATTGTAAAGCACCACCACCAGGCCGCTGATGGCATAAATGGAAAATATTCCGAGCAAGGCCCGCTGGAACGGGAGTTCATCCCCATTTTCCCGCCGAAGCCGCAGCCCGCCATAAATCATGACCGTAATGGTGCCCGCCATCAGGATACCGGCCAGAAGAAAGCTATCGAAAAGCACGGCAGGCCCTTCTACCAGAGCGGCAAGGGTCATGATGGCGGCCCGGCCGAGGCCCAGGCTGATTGCCAGGAGCAGGATCGTACGCCAAAAGGAATGAGTGAGCATAAAAAGGGGGATGAGAAGTGAAGGGAAAAGATAGTTAAAATACCGTGAAAAACTACTTGCTTTCCGGAAATGTTTTGCCACCCCCCCTCAGGAGGCAAGCGGAGCCGCTTCAGCCGCCACCACGCACACCTCGGGCTTGTCCCCCGCCGAGCGGTGGCGATACCCCTGAACCAACTGCCCGTCGCGCAGCAAAAAAATCCCCGGCATCTGCCAACCGTCGCCCTCCTGCCAGCCGATGCCGTGGCCCCCGATCACGCCTGCCAAAAATCCCCGCAGCCAAGACTTCCAGCCAAACACTTGCTTCCAACTGCCTCGGGGCAGGTCGAATGCCTGGTACAGCTCTTGGGTGGGATTGGCGATGCGGGGCAAATCGCCCAGGCCATAGCGCCCGATGAAGCGAGCGGCTTTCTCTTCGCTCGAAAGATGCACCAGCACCAAGCGTAAGCCTTGGCGCTCTAGTTCGGCCCGCTGCCGGGCCAGGTCAGCCAGGGCCTCCCGGCAGAAGGTGCAACCAAAATGCCGCAGGAAGACCACCAGTTCGCCCGCGCCAAAGCTGGCGTCGTAAAGATTTTGGCCGTACTGGTCAGGGAAAGCCCGCAAGGCGGCGGCATCCAGGACTTGGCCCTGCCGGTCAACCGGATAAGCGACCCGCTCAGCCGCGCCATAGACCTGGGCCAGGTACCAACCGAAAGGAAAGAGCCAAAATAGGTCATTGACCAGGGTAAAGCCCCAACCCACCGGGGGCAAGACCCCAGCCAGCAGGTAATAGCTCATTCCCAGGACGGCCGCCCCCTTGAGCAAAGTCGCCATCAGCACCACCAACCAATGCCGCAGCGGCGCGCGGGCCGCCACCCAAAAAGCCAGGCCGTAGACCCCAATGCCCGCCCCCAGCCCCTGGATCAGCAGCGGGTAGGTGGGCAAAGCCATGCCCCCCCAGCGAAACAAGGCCGTAGGCCACAAGATCATAAAGGCAGCCCACAGCAGGTGATAGGCCGCAGCCAGGTGGAGCCACTGCCGCATGCGGCGGATGGTATTCAGATCAGCAAACATGGTTGGTTCGTTTCGCAGCACTTATGCAATTTGCCCTATGTGAACTGCGAAAGGGAGAATTTGTTGGCGGTCCAGCAGCCCCCCCGACCTGTCAGGTTAGCGCGGGCCTGTGCGAGGGCGAACCT
>CAZIVQ010000115.1:0-8468 GCA_964542415.1 uncultured Bacteroidia bacterium
AATCCCTGCTCGATGCTGCCCGCATCGAACTGGGCCTGCGCGACTTCCTCGAAAGCGGTGGCTTCTGGGCATTTACCGACACCTTCGAAAACCTCAACGGCTTGAAGCAATTGCCTGGCCTGCCGGTACAGCGCCTCATGGCTGATGGCTACGGATTTGGAGCCGAAGGCGACTGGAAAACCGCGGCCCTGCTGCGGGTAATGAAAGTCATGGCGGAGGGCCTGCCCGGCGGCAATTCCTTCATGGAAGATTACACCTACCATTTTGCCCCCGAAAAAAACCAGGTGCTGGGGGCGCACATGCTCGAAATTTGCCCCAGCATCGCCAGCGGCCAACCCAGCTGCGAGGTACATCCCCTGGGCATCGGCGGCAAGGAAGACCCCGTACGCCTGGTCTTCGACGGCGACCCCGGCCCGGCCCTCAACGCGTCGGTCATCGACCTGGGTGACCGCTTCCGCCTGCTAGTGAACCCGGTTGCCGGGGTAGCTCCTGCAGAGCCCCTGCCCAAGTTGCCGGTAGCCCGGGTCCTCTGGGAGCCCGAACCCAACTTGCCCGATGCCGCCGCTGCCTGGATCCTGGCCGGAGGCGCGCACCACACCGTCTACAGCCAAAACCTCAGCGTAGACGTCTTGGAAGACTATGCCGAGATGGCTGGCATCGAAATGGTCCTCATTGATCGAGAAACCCAGCTGTTCCGCTTCAAGCAAGAACTGCGCTGGAGCGAAGCCTATTACCGCTACGGCTAGTGCTTACAGAGCAAGTTCAAATGGGTTAGAATTTAGTTCTGGAAGCACTAGCGAAGGCTTTCTGGCACAAAAGGTCACCTATGCTGATGATAAAAAGGCTAAGAATACTCAATAGGAAGAGAATTTTTTTTATTCTACTCAGGGGAGGCAGACCCCAAAAAGTCTCTTATAGTTGTGATACTTTCAGTAATTGTAAGGCCCACGACAACCTATTTTATGGTTGAGATCGTTTCTAACCTGTAAAGACCCATTGGCAGGCTTTGCTTCTTTCCAACCCCACGCTTGTAACCTTCACACCATGACCCTCAGTGCTTTGGCCCCCTCTTGTCACATGCTCAAAAAAAAGGTTCCCCATTTGATAGCTACCCTGATGGGGCTTGTGGTATTATGCCTTCCGACCGGGCTATCTGCCCAAACCTGGTACCACGGCAAAGCCTTGGTCTACCAGGGCTACGTCGAAAACGACCCCAGCCGCTGGCAACAAGGCATTGAGGAACTCCAGAAAGCCTATGCCTTGCAAGGCGAAGCTGGCATACGCGAGCTTTACGAGCTTACCCTGGCTCAATATGGGTGGATCGGCTACTGCTTCAGTGGCAACGCTACCTGCGACGACCTCGACGAACGCATCGACGCGGCTGACGACCAATCCGACGACCTGCTCGACCTCAAGCCCTACTGGGCCCCGGCACATGCCCTGCGCGGCAGCGTCCTGGCCATGAAGATCAATCAAGTTCCTGCCAAGGCCATTTACCTGGGTCCCAAAAGCTCCGGCCACCTCAACAAAGCGGTCGAACTCGATGCCGAAGACCCGGTCGGTTGGGTAGAAATGGGCAACATGCGTTACCACGCCCCGGCTTTCGTCGGCGGTGACAAGGCCGAAGCCGTCAAGTGCTATAAAAAAGCCGTCAGCCTCTTCGACACCAACCCCGGCCGTAAGCGCCACAACTGGCTCTACATCCACGCCTTGGTCTGGCTCGGCCAAGCCTACGAAGCTACCGGCCAATACCCCGAAGCCTTGGCGACCTACGAGCGCGTCGTCCGCGAAGCTCCTGCGTTCCGCTGGGTGCAAGACCAGCTGATTCCAGGAGTGAAGACGAAGAATTAGAGGATGGAATTTAGCCTATGGCTGCGACCGCAGGCCCGAGCCAACCTGTTAGGTGGGGACGAGGGCTAATTTCCCCATAGCCAGCCGCTCTGCGGATGGGGGGCGAGCAGACGGGCGTTTTGGTAGGCCCAATCGAGGGGGAGTACGGTGGTGGCGCGGTAGCTCGCTCCTTCAGGGGCGATGACGGCCACGAGGTCTACTTGGCCGGGTTGCTCCAGGCAGAGGGGCAGGAGCAATTGGACTTGCCCCTGGTAATACTGCGGCACGGCCAGCCGCAGGTCGCGGCGCACCCACTGCTCTGCCCGCCGCAGGGCGTGACGCAACCGATCGGCTAACGCGGCCTGGCCCAGGGCCTGGAGGCTGGCGGGAAAACGCCCGGCTCGTTCCTCTACAATATGCGCTACATCTGGTACAATGCGACGATTTGGGTCAAACACGAGGTCAACCGGGTGGGTGACGAACTGCGCGGGTGTCGGCAACTGCCCGAGTGGCAACAGCAAGCGGTCGCTGCCGGTGGCAAAGCGCAATACCTGCCAGCAAGGGGGCGACAGATAAGCCGCCGGGTGGGCCCGCGGCTGCTGCGGTGCCAAGCAGGCAAAGATTTCTTCCCCACCTACCGTGAGCAGGCCAGTGTTGAACGCGGCGATGGTTCCTTCCTTCACGGCTACCTTTTTTTCTGTTTGGACGCGCCGGAAGACTTGCTGGAGGTAGTTGTCCAAGACAGGATGGTTGCCTTGGGGATGGTGGGGAAAATCCCAGTTTTCCGGGCGGGCCAGGCTCGCCAATTGGGCCAGCAGCGTCTCCCATTCGCCCAACTCGGCAAACTGCTCCAGCGGGCTGCGGGTGTCGCTGATGACCACTTCTTTGGCTTGCAGGCCACGCTCATCGGTGAAGGGGCTGAATTCTACCCTGAAACCGGGCTCGATGCGCTTGAAGCCCTGCCCGAGGACGTCGGTGTGGTGGAGAAAATAGCGCTGCTCGCTCTGGTGATCGGCGACTTTGCCGTAGCCTTTCTCAAAAACCAAAATCTGGCCTTGCAGCCGCGGCGAGAAGCGCTCGACCTGCTTGGCTCTGGGCCCCCGGCGGGTTTGGGCCACCTGGAACTTGACCAGCTCATGCTCCACCAAAATTTTCGCCTGACCCAGCACATCGCTAAAATGCACAAACACCCCCTGCGGCAAGGCCTCGGTGCGAATGCGGCCGAAGCCGCGGGCGACATTGAAAAAGCTGACGATCCCCAATTCCATCCTGGCTATTTTTCCCAGTGAAATTAGGGGCCCCTAGGTCCGGGGCCAAGGTGGGCAGGCTGAACGGGCAGATGTGAAGCGTTAGTGGTGCTGATGATTTGCGCGGCTTATCGCTTATCGCCCGGCCGCTATCCTGCGGCAGGTTTTCGCGCTTCTTCCGGCGGCAGTTCCCAGCCAAACTGGAGCATGTAGCCGTTGATGTCGCGGATGGCAAACTCGCGCATGCCGTTTTCGAAGTCCTCTAGCGGGTACACCACCTTGGCTTTTTCTTTCAACATCGCCCACCAGACCTCTACCTCTTTGGTGTGAAAATAGAGCGAGCCCGTCATCACTGGCTGCGGATGCCGCTTTTCGCTGTAACGGGCGCTAAACATGATCGCCACTCCGTCCCGCGCCACCTGCGCCCAGTAGTTGGGCATGTGGCCCATCACCGAAAACCCCAGCACCACCTGGTAGTAATCCAGGGTCTGCTTGAGGTCTTCGACTTCCAGCATGGGGACAAGACGGGAGAGGGTCATGATAGCGTTTTGGGTTTTGGGTTTTGGGGTTTTGAGTTTTGGGTTTTGGGGGATGCTATGTTTTTAACGCAGTGGTCGCTGAGGTGGCGCAGAGATTCGCAGAGTAGAGGGTTTGGGAATTTCTCTGTGGCCTTAGTGAAATCTCTCTGTGACCTTTGTGGTGAAAAAAGAGGGTTTTGGGTTTAGGGAATGCTATGTTTTTACCGCGGAGAGCGTGGATCCTGGATGCCGGTGAAACCGGTAGGTGGCGCGGAGGTTCGCGGAGTTTTGCCTTATTCCCTTACACCTTACACCTTACACCTTACACCTTACACCTTACACCCCTATTCCCGTATGCCCCCTACCTCACCTCCCCCATCAGGTCATACTCCAGCGCATCGGTGATGGTGACGGGATAAAATTCTCCGATGGTGAGGGGCTGCTCACTGCGAATCATGACCTCGTTGTCGACTTCGGGGGAATCGTACTCGGTGCGCCCCACGAAGTAGCCGTCCTCGGCCCGGTCGATGAGGGTCTTGAGCGTTTTGCCGATCCGGCTGCGGTTGATTTCGAAGGAAATATCCTGCTGCAGCTCCATCACTTCATCCATGCGTCGCTGCTTGGTTTTTTCCGGGATAAGGTCTTCGTATTGGTTGCCGGCGTGGGTGTTTTCTTCGTGAGAATAGGTAAAGACCCCCAGGCGCTCGAAGCGGCTTTCTTCCACAAACTTCAGCAGCTCCTCATGGTCGGCCTCGGTCTCGCCCGGATGTCCCACCAGCAAGGTGGTCCGCAGGGCCAGGCCCGGCACTTCATCGCGGATGCGCGCGACCAGGTCCCGGGTCCGCTGCTGGTTGATGCCGCGGCGCATGGTCTTGAGCACCTGGTCAGAGATGTGCTGCAAGGGCATGTCGAGGTAGTTGCAGACCTCGGGGAGCTCGCGCATCACCGGCAAGATCTCGACCGGGAAACCGGAGGGATAGGCGTAGTGAAGCCGGATCCATTCGATGCCTTCGACCCCGGCCAAAGCCCGCAGCAGCTCGTCGAGCCGGCGTTTGCCGTAGAGGTCGAGGCCGTAGTAGGTGAGGTCCTGAGCGATGAGCATCAACTCTTTGACGCCCCGCGAAGCGAGGTGTGTGGCTTCATTGACCAAAAACTCGATGCTGCGGGACTGGTGCTTGCCGCGCATGAGGGGGATGGCGCAGAAGGAGCAGGGGCGGTTGCAGCCCTCGGCGATCTTGAGGTAGGCGTAGTGTCCGTCAGAGGTGAGCTGCCGCTCGCCGATCAGCTCGTGTTTGTAGTCCGCCCCGAGCGACTTGACGAGGTTGGGCAGGTCCTGTTGGTTGCCAAACCAGTCGTCGACTTCGGGGATTTCGGCCTGGAGCTCGTCTTTGTAGCGGGCCGAAAGGCAGCCGGTGACCACCACCCGCTCCACTTCGCCGACCTCTTTGCGACCGACGTAGTCGAGGATGGTGTTGATCGATTCTTCCTTGGCCTCGTCGATGAAGCCACAGGTGTTGATCACCACGGTGGCGGCGTCGCTGTCGGTGTCTTCGTGGGTGGCTTGCAAGCCGCTGCCCGCGAGCTGCGCCAGCAGCATCTCCGAGTCGACCAGGTTCTTGGAACAACCCAGGGTGATGACGTTGACTTTATTTTTGACCAGTCTAGGTTTGCGCTGGTTGGTATGCATAGAAAGAAATGTTGATGTGCGATTTTTTTGCCGCAGGGAACGCGGAGGCCTCGCAAAGGACGCAGAGAATTTTCCCTCTTTTTGTCGCTAATCGCTTGCCGTATCGTCGCTTGTCTCCCGCTAAATCCGCTGAAACATCGAGTCGATAAATTCCTGCGGATCAAAGACTTGAAGGTCATCTTGCGCCTCGCCCACGCCGATGTACTTGACGGGGACTTTGAAGAGGTCAGAGACGCCGATGACCACGCCGCCTTTGGCGGTGCCGTCGAGCTTAGTGAGGGCGAGGGCCGTCACCTGGGTAGCCTCGGTAAACGCCTGGGCCTGGTTGATGGCATTCTGCCCGGTGGAAGCATCAAGGATAAGCAGGACCTCATGAGGCGTTCCGGGTAGCACCTTGTCCATGCTGCGCTTGATCTTGGAGAGCTCCATCATGAGGTTTTTCTTGTTGTGGAGGCGCCCGGCGGTGTCGACAATGACCACATCGTAGCCTCCGTTGAAGCCTTTTTGCACCGACTCATAGGCCACGGCGGCGGGGTCGGTGTTCATGCCTTTGGCGTAGATATCGACCCCTATGCGCTCCGCCCAAAGGGTGAGCTGATCGACGGCGGCGGCTCGAAAGGTGTCGCCCGCGCCCATGAGGACTTTCAGCCCCTTTTCTTTGAAACGATAGGCGAGCTTGCCGATGGTGGTGGTTTTGCCCACGCCATTGACCCCGACGACCATGATGACATGGGGGGCTTTTTTGCCGTTGTGGGTGTGTTGCGGCAGCTCGAAATAGTCGCGGGCGTCGGGATGATTTTCCAGAATCAAGTCTTGAATCTCATCTCTCAGCAGGGCGTCGAGTTCAGCCGCCGAGGCATATTTGTCCTTGGCCACGCGCTCCTCAATGCGCTCAATGATCTTGATGGTGGTTTTGACTCCCACATCGCTGGCGATGAGGACGTCTTCGAGTTCGTCGAGCACTTCTTCATCGACTTTGGATTTGCCGAGGACCGCTTTATTGAGGCGGGAGAAAAAGCCGGCTTTGGTCTTCTCCAGGCCTTTATCCAGTTTTTCTTTGTTTTCCTTCTTGCGAAAAAAGTTCAGCATAGGGCAATGGTATGAGCTTGAGCACGCAAATATAGGCAAATCAGCCAGAATGTTTGGCCTCAGGCTGCCTGATAAAGTAACTAGTGCTTGCAGAGCAAAGAAATTGACCAATTTAAACGCAGACCTGTCCTCGGTAAAACCGGGATATGTTGTTGTAGGACAAGTCTGGGACCCGCCTCTGGAGGGGAAGAAAAACCGCTCCTAGCGAGTCGGAGATCCCGGTGAAACCGTGGGCTAGGTGAGGATTTTCTGACGCAGTTCGAAGATGTCCCGGTAAACCGGGATAACTGCGGAAAAAGAGCAAGTTTAAATGGGTTAGAATTTAGTTCCCGAAGCACCAGGGGCCTGGGGCCCACGCTGATCCCGGCTTTGGCCTGCCCTCAGCCAACCGGCAGCTGCCGGGAAAAGGGAAAGCCGGCCCAGGGAAATCAGAGAAAATTAAAAAACAAACAAAATTAGCAATTCTATTTTTATTACCTTGGGACAGGCCAAAAACGCAATAAAGCAGGAGATAAAGCCGTAGGGTTACAGGACTTTTCCACAGTTTTCCCACAGCGGGTAAAAGCGATGTGTATAACGTTGAGCAAATCGCCCTTTCATGCATCTCCGCCGGGTAAGCGCGGGGAACAAATGTGGAAAAACGTTTCTTTATTCTTCAATAATTTGATTTTCAACTAGTTAGCAATAATTCTAGCAAACAGCTAACCACTTGGAGGAGAGAAAATCAGCTTTGTATATTTGATGCCCGGCTTTTTTCCCTGCGCTTCTCACCGCCGAACTCCAGCACCCAGCACCATGGCAGACAACACACACCGCGAACCCAGTAAATTTGGCACCGAATACCGCGATAAGGGAAAAGTAAGGCAAATATCAGCCAGCTCCATGGTCGAAGGCAAGCTGCCCCCCCAAGCCCTGGACATGGAAGAAGCCGTTTTGGGGGCTTTGTTGCTGGAAAAGGATGCCCTCCATCGCATCATGGATATCCTCAAGTCCAACATGTTCTACAAGGACGCCAACCGGATGATCTATGAGGCGATTCTGACCTTATTCCAAAATTCTGAACCGGTCGACATCCTCACGGTCAAAAATGCCCTGCGGCAAGCGGGCACCCTGGAAAAAGCCGGCGGGGCCTATTACCTGACCGAACTCACCTCCCGGGTAGCCTCGGCGGCCAACATCGAGTACCACGGCCGCATCGTCGCAGAAAAATTCATCCTGCGCGAGCTGATCAAGTCTTCCGACCATGTGATACAGAGCGCCTACGACGAAACCACCGACGTCTTCGAACTGCTGGACGAAGCCGAGCAGAAGCTTTTCGAGATCTCGGAGACCAACCTCCGCCGCAACTACCTGGGCATGTCGGAGCTGGTGATGAAGACGCTGGAGCGATTGGAGGAGATGCGGGGCAAGGACAGCAGCGTGACCGGCATTCCTTCCGGCATTGCCGACCTGGACAAATTGACCGCAGGCTGGCAAAAAACCGACATGGTGATCATTGCCGCCCGTCCGGCCATGGGTAAAACCGCCTTCGCGCTGACCATGGCCCGCAATGCGGCCATTCGATTCAACGAACCGGTGGCCCTCTTCTCCTTGGAGATGGCCGCCGTGCAGCTCACCCAGCGGATGCTTACCTCCGAAGCCGAACTCGACGCCCAAAAGGTCCGGACCGGCACCCTGGAAGACTACGAATGGAAGCAACTGATCACCCGCATTGGTGCCCTGAGCAAAGCCCAGATCTTCATCGACGACACCCCCGGCCTCTCCATCTGGGACTTGCGGGCCAAATGCCGCCGCCTCAAGGCGGAAAAAGGCATCAGCATCGTCATGGTCGACTACCTCCAGCTCATGTCGGGCAATGCCTCTAAAAATGGCAACCGCGAACAAGAAATCGCCGGTATTTCGCGTGCCCTCAAAGAAATCGCCAAAGAACTGGATGTGGTGATGATTGCCCTCTCGCAGCTCAGCCGAGCGGTAGAATCCCGCGGCGGGGACAAGCGGCCGGTGCTCTCCGACCTGCGTGAATCTGGCTCGATCGAGCAAGACGCCGACATAGATCGGAAGAGCGTCGTGTAGGGAAAGAGTGTAGATCTCGGTGGT
>CAZIVQ010000116.1:0-8440 GCA_964542415.1 uncultured Bacteroidia bacterium
TTCTACAACCTTGATGGGCGCTCCTTCTCCAACAGCGTACAGGCCCAGCTCGACTACGAGCTGATCAAATTTCTGGACCTGCGGCTGGCCTACCGCTGGCTGGACGTGCAGACCACCTATGATGGCGACCTGCGCGCCAAACCCCTGGTGGCCTCACACCGGGCTTTTATGAACCTGGCCTACGAAACCCGCGGCGACTGGGTCTTCGACCTGACAGTCAACTGGCAAGGATCGCAGCGGTTGCCTGATACCGGCACCAATCCGGAAGCTTTTCAGCTGGCCAGCGCCTCGCCCTCCTTTTGGTTGGTAAATGCCCAGATAAGCAAGGCTTTGGGCGCGCACTGGGAGCTGTACGTGGGGGGCGAAAACCTCCTGAACCGCCGACAAAAACAGCCCATCCTTTCGGCCGAGCAACCCTTCAGCCCTTATTTCGATGCCTCGATGGTATGGGGACCGATTTTTGGGCGAAATGTGTACCTGGGGTTTCGTTACCGATTGAAGTAAAAGGCCCTATGCCGGGATGGAGGCTCCGAACAGACTTCAAAGAAACATTACCAGGGGGTTACGAAGGCTTAATACCCGGTGCTTATGTTTGTACTTGAAAAGCAAAGTCATCTCTGATTTTAGTAAAGTTTGGGTTAGAGCAAATACGGTGCTGACCACTAAAGCGGACCCAATGGGGTCGCAGTGGCAGCACCTATTTGTTTTGGCGGGGCTTTGGTTTTTCCAGCAGAGCCAGGAAAAGGAAGGGAGAAAATAGAATTTTGTAGAAAAAGTCGTAAGATTATCCCAAGCAAAGCGACTGATCGGCTTTACATTTATATCAGTTCAGTCTTCACTTTCTCATTCTTCCTTCATCACCCAATTATCCTTTCACCATGCCTACACAACCTTACAACGGCACTCCTGAGGAATACCGTCATTTGCTGGAAAATGGCTATACATTCAACTTTAGCGATTACTTCAGCCGGGGCTGGGAAATTTTCAAGGCCAACTGGACTGCCTTTTTTGGCTACGCCCTGTTAGTAGCCCTGATCACCATCGTGGTGAGCGTCATCCCGGTCATTGGCAGCATCGGTCAGATACTGGTGAGCGTCCCGCTCGCGGCCGGCTTCTTCATCGTCGCCAACCGGGTATCTCGCAACGAGCCTACCGAGTTCGGGGACTTTTTCAAAGGCTTTGAAGACTTTGTCCAGTTGGTCATCTATCAACTGGTGGTCATTGGCATTGTGCTGGTGCCGCTGATCATCGCCGGGGTACTTTTTGGCGTTTTTGGCGCTACCGGAGGCTTTGAGCAAGTTGTAGCGGGCGACCCCGAAGCCATTCTTTCGCTGATGAGCAACGGCCGCTTCTGGGGCATCATGCTCATCGTCATCGTGCCCATCGTCTACCTGGGGGTCTCCTGGGCTTTTTCTGTGCCCTTCATCGTGCTGGGGCGGATGAAATTTTGGGACGCCATGGAAACCAGCCGCAAGATCGTTTCCCAGCATTGGTTTGGTTTTTTTGCCATCTACCTGGTGATCGGGCTGCTGGCTTTCGTCGGGGTCTTGGCCCTGGTGATCGGCGTATTTGTGGTTTCTGCCCTGCAATATTGCATCATCTACGCCGCCTTCGAGCAGATCACCGGTATTGTCGGCGGAGGCTTCGAAGACCAGATCGGGGAAATCGGCAGCGATCCCGGTCAGTAAAGCCGGAAAGTATTCCCCTCATAACCAAGCATCCCCGTCGGCGATCGAGCCAACGGGGATGCTTTTTTTGCAACAGACAAACAGGGCTAAGCGTGGGCTGTTCCCCCTGTAAAAGAAATGGTGAAGCAAATTCTTTCCTCCCTTCGTAATCCATTTATCGCTTAAAACCCTGTCAGCGTTCCCAAAAACGCTGACAGGGTTATCGGAATAGCCTTTCAGATGCCCTGTTTCCATCCAAAAATTGCTTCATGGATTTTCAGGCAGGGGGAACAGCCTGGGGCTAAGCGGCCTCTTCTTCTCCGCCTTGCCGGTGCAGCAGCTCTTCGTTGAGCAAATAGAGGGTGGATTTGTTGCCTTCGGCGAGTTTGAGCTTGGCGATGAGGGTGCGCATGAGGGCTTCCTCTTCGACCTGCTCTTTGACAAACCACTGAAAAAACTGGTGGGTGGCGAAATCGCCTTCTTCCAGGGCGGCCTTGACGATGGCGTGGATGTTTTTGGTGATGAAACGCTCGTGTTCCATGGCCTTCTCGAAGGCTTCGAGGATGGAGCCAAAATCATTGCTAGGGGCGTCGATCCCCTGATGGGTGATCTTGCCGTCGACTTCGTGCAGAAAATCGAACTGTTTGAGGGCGTGGTCCATTTCCTCTTCGGCCTGGATGCGGAAGAAATTGGCGAAGCCGTCGAGGTCGAGGTCAAGGAAGTAAGAACTGGTGGCAAAATATTGGTGAGCCGAAAACAGCTCCCGGTGGTATTGGTCGTTGATGAGGGTTTGCATCGATTCGCTAATCATGGCAATAGGCATTTTAGGTAAAACGGACGAACCAGTAAATATAGGTGACGGGGGGACAGGGAGCAAGGGGGGTTGCTGCTGGCAGCTGATGCGCATGTGCAGCCAACTGCCTTCTTCCCCTTTTTCCTTCTCCCATTCTCCTCAATTCCCAAATCCCCTTTTTCACCACAGAGAACACGGAGTTTTTTAACGCAGAGGTCGCAGAGGTTTCGCAAAGAACGCAGAGGAGATGGAAAAGCAGGACGTGGGAGGGCACGGAGGTTCAACCTTCGGTCTCAGGTCGCTTGTCGCCACATCGCTTATCGCTTATCGCTTTTTCACCACAGAGAACACGGAGAGATTTCACGGATCTGGGATCCCGGAGAAACCGGGAGGACACGGAGTTTTTTACTCAAACCCCAAAACCCAAAACTCCCAAACTCCTCGGATTTTAACGCAGAGGGCGCAGAGGTTTCGCAAAGAGCGCAGAGAATTAATTCAACCCTCAAAACTCCGCGAACCTTTGCGCCCCCTACCGGTTTCACCGGCATCTAAGGATCCGCGCTCTTGGCGTTAAAAACCCAAAACCCCCATTTTTCACCACAGAGAACACGGAGGAATTTCACGGATCTGGGATCCCGGAGAAACCGGGAGGACACGGAGTTTTATACTCAAACCCCAAAACTCCCAATCGCTCATCTCTGCGAAACTCCGCGCCACCTCCGCGCTCTCCGCGTTAAAAACCCAATCCCCCACTCCCCTACTCCCCTACTCCCCAAATACCCCATTGCCCTTTCCATCCGGCTGCCGTACCAGGAAAACATTTCTCCGTCGACCCGGGCGACCTGGGCGCGGGGGAAGTGCCGGGAGAGGGCGGCGACGTGGCTTTCGTCAAACGGGAATGGCTCAGAGGAGAGGAGCAGCAGCTCCGGGTCGATGGCCTGCATCGCTTCCAGGGTCAGTTGGGGATAGCGGCTTTGGCGACCGGCGAGCAGGTTGTGCAGGCCGAGGTGGGTCAGCAGGCTGTGGATGTAGGTGGGGCTGCCGACCCCCATGTAGGGGTTTTGCCAGATGAGGTAGAGGGTGCGCAGAGGCGACCAAATGCCTCGCAGCTGGACCAGGCCTGCTTCGATGCGGCTCGCCAAGGGGTCTGCTTGGGTCCGGCTTCCGGTCAATTGTCCCAGGTCGCGGATCATGCGCAGGGCAGAAGGCAGGTCCACCACATCGGTGACGAAGACCGGATAGTCCTGGGCCAGGCGTGCGACCATCTCGGGGGTATTTTCCTCTTTTTCGGCGATGATGAGGTCGGGCTGCAGGGCGTGCAGGCGCTCGAAGTTGATTTGCTTGGTGCCGCCCACGCGGGTGGCCTGTTTGACGGCGGGCATGGGATGGATGCAGAACCGGGTTCGGCCTACGATTTTCTCGCCCAGGCCCAGGTCGTAGAGGGTCTCGGTGATCGAGGGGCAAAGCGAGACGATGCGCTGCGGGGCTGTGGGCAGGGCTACTTCGCGGTTTAGGTGGTCGCGCATAAGGGGGGAATTTGGGGAGGTGGCAGGGCAGCCAGGATTTGACCCGGTAAAAAGCAAAAGACCGCCCCAAAAGCATAAACTTTCTTATTTTTACGGGGAGTTTTCGTTTATGCTTTTCCATTGCTCACCATGCTGAATCCGCCCATCGACCTTTTTGGCCTGCGCATCCTGGAGCCTGTCACCAGCCTTACCGACCTCATCTCTTCAGGCGTCTGTTTGTTTGCCTTTCTACGCCTGCATTTGCTGGGCCGTCGCGAGGCGATGCATCAGTTTTTCAAATATTATTTTCTCTTCATGAGCCTGGCTGTCGGTTGGGGGGGCTTTATTGGCCACGCCTTTCTCTACCAGGTGACCGACTACTGGCAGGAGGGGCAGTGGAACGCCGAGACCTATGGCTGGAAATCAGTGGGCTGGTGCTTTAGCGGCCTGGGCATGCTCCTGATCGAGCTCGGGTCGGTGCTGCATGTGCGGGAGCGGCTGGGCCGGTGGCAGTTGCGGTTCTTGTATGTCTTTTTTGGCATCCAATTGCTCGCCTTCTATGCCCTGATCCTCAACCCCGCTACCCGCTCCTTTCTGGTCCCTAATTTCAACTCGTCCATCGCCATGGTAGGGGTGGTGCTGCCGCTGCATGTGTATGCTTTTTGGCAAAAGCAGAGCCAAGGCAGCCGCTTATTTCTCCTCGCCTTCGGCCTCGGGCTGGTTACTTCCTTGGTTTACAACTCGCAGTTTTCCTTTAGCCGGTGGTTCAACTACCACGATATCAGCCACTTGATCGTCGCGATCACCCAATATACCTTTTACCGGGGAGCCAGGTACATGGCTACCACAGAATACCCCCCCTCTCAAACCCAGCTCCCCCTTCAGGACTTATGATATTCCAATCGTGTAATATCAACAAACATATACATTCTGCTTTCAGAATATTCAGCGATAAATTTGGTCCAGTCTGTGAGATATATCCGGATAACCTGGCAAAGAGGCCAGGTCTGATTGACCCATTTATTTCTGAATTATGCCTGCACCAAACCGCCGCCGCCTCGGCCAACAGTTTTTCCAGCACACGTCGCTACGCCAAAAAATCAGTGTAGCCTTGGTAGGAGCTTTTGCCCTGGCCCTCATCGTTTTGTTTTCTTTACAAGAGACCGCGACCCTATCCCACTGCAGCAGCTGCGATGTGGTAATCAGTGATACAGACAACAGCAATTTCAATTTTTCCAGCGCCCAGACCATCTGTATTGCTCCCGGGGGCAAATACACGGGTAAAATCACCCGCTGGTCTGGCAGTGGCTTGCTGACTATCTGCAACGAGGGAGAATTTAAGCCCAAAGAAATTTCCCTGGGAGCGGGAGAAAACGTAATCGACAACTACGGGAGCATGGAGCTGGACAAGCACAACTTTACCCAAGGGACCCAAAGCATGACCCTCAACAACCATCCCGGGGCCAGCTTCGAAGCCAAGAAAAAATTGCAGCTCTACACCAGCCACGACGAAATCAACAACTTCGGCACCTGGGAAAGCAAAGACATTGAGCTGTCAAACGGCCCGGGATTTACCAACCATGCGACCGGGCAATTGGCTGGAAAAAAGCTAAAGCTCAATAACGGCAGCAGCTTCACCAACCTGGGCAATGCCACCTTCTCCAACCAGGTTGAGCTCAACCAAAACAGCAGCCTGGCCAATGCGGGCGACCTGGTTCTGAACCATTTTTTGAAGATCAACAGTTCATCTCAGCTGACCAATACCGGACAGGTCGAAGTGCAGGGAAAGGTGGATGTCAATAGTTCGGCCAGCCTCATCAACGAATACCGCTTGCTGATCGGCCAGCAATTGACCATCAACGGCAACGGCCTGACCAACCTCCACTACATCGACATCGGGCAGCACCTGAGGGTCAATGGCGGCGGCTACCTGGTCAACAAGGGCCTGATCGACGTGGAGCAGCACTTTTGGAACTACAACCAGGTGACCGGGCCTACTCCGGCCGAGGGCGGCTATGGCCGCATCAACGTCGAAGGGCAGACCACCAACAGCGGGCAGTTGCTCAACAACCTCGACATCTGCGACGCGGGCTCGCCCAGCAACGGCCTGGACCAGAACTGGGGTTCGACTGCCAGTACGGTAACCTTTTGTACCAATAATTCCTCAATATCGCTACCGGTAGAATTGACCGACTTTCAGCTAACGGCGGCTCCCGGCAAGGTCGTTTTACGCTGGGAAACGGCCCAAGAAGTGAACAACGAGCACTTTTCGGTCGAGCGCAGTGCCGACGGGACGCAGTTTGAGGGCATTTTGGAGCTAGCCGGGGCCGGCAACAGCAGCCGCCCCCAGGCGTATAGCGCCTCTGACCCCAGCCCGCTCTCAGGCTTGAACTATTACCGCCTCAAGCAGGTGGACTTTGACGGCAGCTTCACCTACTCGCAGGTGCTGTCGACCAGTTTCGCCCTCGAGGGCTACGGGGCCAGCCTCTTCCCCAACCCCGCGAACGATCAGACCCGGCTGCGGCTGCTTTCTCCCGAAAGCTGGCAAGGTCAGGTCGTCGTTTCTGACCTCAACGGGCGAGTATGGCTGCGCCAGCCGGTAGATGCGCCAGCCGGCAGCACGGAGATTGCCCTGAACCTCAGCCCGCTGAGCAGTGGCATGTACGTGGTGCAGGTGCAGCATCCCCAGCGGGGCGAGGCCTTTCCTAGCCTGCGGCTGATGAAGCGGTGAAATAGAGTATGGACTGGGGGCTAAACGGCCTATGGCCGTCCTCTGTTGAGGCTCTGCCTAAAAGTCTGCATCCGATGAAAACGCCGGACGGCATCCAGCGGTACGAGCTCAGTACCGCTGGACGCTGTCCGGCGAAGTAGAAAGCACGGTCGTAGCCGGATTATCGAAGATCCGCCTCAGGCTGAAAGTCCGCCTTCGGAGGAAGGACGCACAAGCCCGCGCGCCAATCCGGCTGAGCCTACGGCGGAAGGCCTATGGACTGCTTTAATCATTCAGCTGGCAGGTCCAGACGGTGATGCTTTGTTCGGCATAATGGATGACCACGGGGAGGTCGGCGGGGCAAATGGCGTCGACCAGCACCCCGGCGTTTTCGAAGCCTTTGAAGAGGCGTAGTTCGCGGCGGTCATGGGGGCCGAAGGCATAGTCGAGGTAATGGCGGGTTTCGGCCAGCACCTGCTCGAAGGAAAACCAGTTGTCTTCGTCGAAGCGATACCACCACAGGGCGAAAGCGAGGGCCCCGGTCCCGCCGCTGGGATAGGACTCCAGGTAGGCGTGCCACAGCAGGCGGGCAGCCATGCGGGCCAGGCGGCGGTCTTCGGTATGGCGCTCGGCAAGGGCTTCGACCTGCATGGCCACCCAGGCTTGAAAAGCAAAAGGGTCATTGGCGACTTCGAGAAAGGTGGCTTCGTCTTCGAAGGCCACCGAGTGCCCCCGCAGGACAAAGTTGCTGCGGATGACGTTTTCATACATCCCATCGCGGAACATCTCCGCGACCGGGTTGCGCCAGGCGTGGAGCAGGTCGTGGAGTTTATCGGCCCCCAGCCCTTGGATGCCCTCCAACTGTTTGAACTCGCTAAAGCGGCGCCCGGGCAACTCGGCGCGCCGGTCGAGGATACGCTGCGCCACGGTCTCCCCGATGGTGTAGCCGCTGCTGCTGTGCTTCATGGGGTCATCCTTGAGCAAGACATGGTTGGAGATGTCCTTGGGCTGCCGGGCTTGGTTCAGGAAGCCCAACACCCGGATCTGCGTCCATAAGGGAACTTGGGGGTTGAATGCTTTTGACATAGGGGAGAGGTGAGAGGTGAGAGGTGAGAGGTGAGAGGTGAGAAATGAGAGGTGGGAGGTGGGAGGTGAGAGATGAGAGATGAGATAAGCGACTGGGCGACTGGAGGGGCCTCCTACACGCCCTTTAACGGGCTGGTTGGTCTTATTCTTCGCGAACTTGGCGGTAAAAAAGGGCATCCCTTTTCAGGCAGGAAATTAGAACCCCAGGGGGCAGCATGCAAATCCCTAAAGGGACCTTGCCAAAAAAAGTTCCTTACCCTGACGGCGGGGTAAAGCGGCTCTTTTTTCACCACTAAGAAGGTAAGGGCACTGAGTGGCACTAAGGTTGGACCTTTTCTTAGTGCTTCTTAGTGCCCTAAGTGCCTGAGTGGTAAAGCGGCTCTTTTCTTTTTTCACCACTAAGAAGGTAAGGGCACTGAGTGGCACTAAGGTTGGGTCTCTTAGTGCTTCTTAGTGCCCTAAGTGCCTGAGTGGTAAAGCGGCTCTTTGTTTCACCACTAAGAAGGTAAGGACACTGAGTGGCACTAAGGTCGGACCTCTTAGTGTTTCTTAGTGCCCTAAGTGCCTGAGTGGTAAAGCGGCTCTTTTCTTTTTTCACCACTAAGAAGGTAAGGGCACTGAGTGGCACTAAGGTTGGGTCTCTTAGTGCTTCTTAGTGCCCTAAGTGCCTGAGTGGTAA
>CAZIVQ010000117.1:0-3830 GCA_964542415.1 uncultured Bacteroidia bacterium
GACATCCCCCGCCTGGTGGACAATGACCCGAACAACAACAACCGCGATTCGGACCGGCCAGGATGGCTGCAAAATGGGGCCCATGTACGGCTGACTACCATCCAGCTGGGCTACACCTTGCCCACGGAGGCCATTTTCGACGGATTTCTCCGCTCGGCCCGGGTCTATGTGACCTTACAAAACTTCTACACTTTCCAGGCCTATAAGGGCTACAACCCTGACTATTCGGCGGGGGTGTTTTCCCAGGGCTTCGATGCGGGTTCCTATCCGCGCCCGCGCACGTCGATGGTGGGGGTAGACCTGAAGTTTTAGGGGGATTGGGGGAAATGGGGGATTTGGGATTGGGGGATTTGGGGGGATGGAATATCGAATCTTGAACAAGGAAGAAGCAGTGCTTCTTAAATGATGAACCCCATTCTTGTGGAGACTGAGCGATAAGCGACAAGCGACAAGCGACGAGCGACTGAGCGACAAGCGACCTGAGACCGCCAGGTCGAACCTCTGTGACCTCCTACGCCCTGCTTTTCCATCTCCTCTGCGCCCTCTGTGAAATCTCTCTGTGCTCTCCGTGGTGAAAAAAGGGGATTAGGGTTAGGGGAGAGAGCTGAGGGCGTGGGTTTCTAATCCTGGCGGGTGTTTTTTATCAATTTTTATCATTCATAAAGATTAATCGAAATGAAAAGCTTACAAATATTCGTAGCCGCTACCCTGATGCTGGGGCTGCTGGGAGCTTGCGATGAGCGGCTCGAAATCAGTAACCCCAACGCGCCGACCACGGCTGACTTCTGGCTGACGCCGGAGCACGCGGCCGAAGGCTTGATCGCGGTTTACTCGGGCTACATCATCGAAGGGACCTACATGCGTATGTTGCCCGCAGCCACCGATGGCCGGGGCGACGACTTCCGGGGCAGCAGTCCCTGGGTGGCTTATGTGCAGCAGAGCACCTTTACCATTCCCCCCACCGACCCGACGGTGCAGTGGGTGTGGCGGGACCATTATCAGGTCATTTTCCGGGCCAATCAGGTGCTGGACAACATCCGCGACATAGCCTTCGAGGACGAGGGGCATAAAAATCGCATCATCGGGCAGGCGAGCTTCCTGCGGGGCCTGGCCTACTTCAACCTCTTTCTCAACTACAACAAGATCCCTCTCGTCGACGAGGACAATTACAACCGGGGGGACAACTTCTTCCCTCCAGTAGCCAGTAAAGAGGCCGTCTGGACCCAGATCGAAGCAGATTTTGCCCAGGCCAAGGACCTGCTGCCCTGGGACTTTGACGAAGTCACTGGCCCGGACCAGGGACAAACCGGACGCGCCACCAAAGGGGCCGCCATCGGCATGCTGGGCAAGAGCTACCTCTACCAGGAAAAATGGCAGGCTGCCTACGATGAGTTCGACGCCCTGATGCAATCGGGTCGCCACGCTTTGGTCGCCAACTACAACGAGAATTTCTGGCCCGGCCCGCAGTACGAAAACAATGAAGAGTCGCTGTTTGAAATCCAATTTTCCCACGACATCGGGGGCACCACGGTCAACTGGTGCTGCGAGCCGGTCAACACCTGGATGAACGTCACCGGCCTGGGGCAGACCTATGCCATGACGGCCTTTGGGGGTTGGAGTGACTTTGTGCCTTCCCGGGGCCTCTACGAAGCCTTCAAACAAGAGCGTACCGTCGAGGACAAGCTCGACCCGCGGCTGAATGCCACCATTGCTTCTTATGAGCCTGGCGAAGACACCGAGGTGTACAACCAGCCCTGGCCGGCCAGCGTGCCCAACACCAACATCTACGCGGCCAAGTACACCTATAGCACCGTGCCGGGCTACACCTCCGAAGGCGGCGGCACCGCGACTTACTCGGCCATCAACTACCGGGTGCTGCGTTACGCCGACGTGCTCTTGATGGCCGCCGAGGCCCTGAACGAGCTGGGCCGCACGGCCGAGGCCGCCCCGCTGATCCAGCAGGTGCGCAGCCGCGCCAACCTCCCCGACCGCAGCGCGGAGTTTGCGGCCATGTCGCAGGTAGAAATGCGCGATCAGATCGCCCACGAGCGCTACCTGGAGCTGGCCGTCGAGGGCATCCGCATCCATGACCTCATTCGCTGGGGCTGGCTGCAGGACCCGCAGAAGCTAGAGCTGCTCAAGCAGCGGGATCCAGACTTCAACACCTACAGCGTCGGCAACGAGTACCTGCCCATCCCACAAAGCGAGCTGGATGCCAACCCGAACTTAGAGCGCAACAGCGCTAACTAATCCCAGGCGGGGCGATTTGCCCAGGCAAGTGGCCCCGCTTTTTCTCTTTTTCTCTTCAACTTCAAGATTATGAACCGGAACTATCTACTCTTTGTCGGCCTGCTTTTGCTGGCTTTTCCCCTCGCTGCCCAACCAGGAAATTACCTGGTCAACGGCGGCTTCGAAGACGATTTTCGTGGCTGGGGCTTTTATTCTGACCTCACCAATGGGGCGGACGTGAATTTTACCCTGGAAACCGACAGTCCCATCGACGGAGCTAAATCGGTGCGCATGGACATCAATGGCGCGGGTACCGAGCCCTTTCACGCCGCGCTGGAACAGCGCTTTACCATCCACAAAGACCAGGAGGTGGAGCTGATTTTCAAGGTACAAGCCAGCACCGAAACCTTCATCAACCTGGAAGTTTGCCGGGCCTACGGGGATTTCAACCCCATCATTCGCAGCAACGCGGATATCGTCGCCACCAGCAACATTGCCGTAGGGCCCACGGCCCAAACCCTCAGCTACCGGGCGACCTCTTCTTATTCTGATGCCAACTACAAGCTGAGCCTGATGGTGGGCAATGTGCCCACCGGGGCCACCATCTGGGTCGACAGCGTGGTGATCCACCAGACGGAAGCCCCCTGGGACGGCAACATCCTGCCGAACCCGGAGCTGAACGAAATTTTTCCGCGGGACAGCACCCTGCCCGCCATGCGCACGACTCAGCTGACCTATAGTGCCACGCCTTGGCTCGACGGGGGTTGGGAAGGCGGCTTTGCGGATCCGGCCGTGACTGACCTCGGGGCCACCTTCGGGGTCGATTCTTCTGGGGTGCTTTCTGGTCCCAACTCGTTCTACATCGACGTGGACCAAAAAGGCACCGCCGACTTCTGGCATGGCTTCAATTTCATTTTCTTCTGGGCCCATGCCGGGGAGACCTACGAATACAGCATGGATGTGAAAGCCAGTGAGGTTTTGACTTTTTCCACGGCCATGAACGAAGAGCCCTGGGGCGCCAACGGCGACCACTTTTTCCTTGACGTGAACGCCACCACCGATTCGCAGCGGGTCACCATCCAGACCACCCGGCCGCTGGATAACACCGTGCTGCACAAGGTCTTCCAGGCGAACCTGCCGGTTGGCAATGGGTACCAAATCTACCTGGACAACCTGCGTTTGCAGCGGCTTGGAGCGGCAGATACGGCTGATTTCACCACCAGCCGGGAGGAATCGGCCTATTTCCAGCAGGTGAAAGTCTACCCCAACCCTTCGGCCGATGGCACCTTTTTCATCGACCTGGCGGCCAATCCCGCCTTTCTGGGCAAGGAGATCCAGGTGTCGCTGTTTGACCTGCAAGGAAAAGCCTTGCTCGCGCGGGAGATGCCGAATGTCCACGGAACCTTGGAACTGGCAACCGTCCTGCCAAGAGGGGTGTATGTGCTACGCCTCCAGGTGGACCAGGGGGTCTTCCTGAAAAAAGTGTTGATCGAATAGTAGGTTCGAAAATGGGCCGGCTCGTAGCTTCGAAGCGGAGCCAGCGGGTCGGCTTTTTCCCTTCAGCTTTTATCACCCTCTGAAATGAACTACTTATTCTCGCT
>CAZIVQ010000117.1:3930-8440 GCA_964542415.1 uncultured Bacteroidia bacterium
TACAACGTACACGACCCCTCCATCCTCTGGCATGACGGCTATTACTATTGCTACAACACCGACGTGGCCTTTGGGCGCGCGGTAGAGTTTGGCACCACCGCCGGGCATCAGGTCCGGCGTTCCCGCGACCTGGTCGCCTGGGAATACCGGGGCACGGCTTTCACCGAATACCCCCGGGAAGGCAAGCAATACATCGAAAATGGCGGCGGCGAGCCCTTCGAAAACCTCTGGGCTCCCTACCTCACCGAATATAAGGGCGAATTTCGCCTGTACTATTCGCTTTCCTCCGCCGTGCCTCGCCTGAGCTGTATCGGGCTGGCCACCGCGCCACATCCCGAGGGGCCCTGGACCGAACAAGGGCTGGTGGTCACCTCCATCCCCGACGGCGTGATGACCAATGCCATCGACCCGACCATCATCACCACCGCAGACGACAAGCAGTGGATGTACTACGGCTCCTCCTGGGACGGGATCTACCGGCTAGAACTGGACCCGGCCACCGGCCTGTCGAAATTTCCGACTACCCGGGGCACCCGCGTCGCCCACCGGGGCCGCACCAACGGACAGCCCAACGGCAACATCGAGGGGCCGGAGATCATTTACCATCCGGGCTTCGACCAGTACTACATGTTCATCGCCTACGATTGGTTGTCCACCAAGTACAACACGCGGGTGGTGCGGTCCGACAATCCCGATGGCCCCTTCTACGACTTTGACGGCAACCTGGCCAACACCATGGACGACAACGGCCCGATGATCGTCGCGCCTTATGCCTTCCAGGGCCACAGCGGCTGGCAGGGGGTTTCTCACCCGGCGGTTTTTGCCGGGGAGAATGGCGATTTTTTCCTCGCCCATCAGGGCCGTCCGGCCGTCAGCCCGGCATACATGGTGCTGCACGTGCGCAAGCTCTTCTGGACCGAAGATGGCTGGCCCATCGCCTCCCCGCAGCGCTACGCCGACCTGCCCCAAGGCTCGATCAGCGAGGCGGACTTGGCCGGCGACTGGGAGCGCATTGTTTTTGGGTACAACATCGTACCCGGCTTTGCCGATGAGCAGACCAATCCCGACCTGCAAATCGCTACTGACCTGAAGATCGGGGCGGATGGCACCCTCGGCGACGATGCCAACAGCACCTGGTCCTATGCTGCCCCCTGGCTCACCCTCAACTGGGCGGACGGCACCACCGAAAAGGTACATGTCTCCTTTGGCCGGGACTGGGAGAAGGGGATTTCTTCTACCCTGGTGTTCACGGGTTTGGATGAAGCCGGTACCACGGTTTGGGGCAAAAAGGTGGACTGATGCCCCGTTGCCCTGCTACGCTTTCCCCTCCTTTTTCTCCATGAAAACCTACGCGCGATGAAAAGCTTAACGTTGACCCTGCTGGGCCTGCTGATCGGGTTATTTGCCCAAGGCCAAAGGCAGAAGCCAGGCGAATTCCGCCAGGAAATCGGGGTGCATGATCCCGTGATGATCCAGCAAGATTCCGTCTTCTATTTGTTCTGCACCGGGCGGGGCATTGGCCGCTACCGCAGCCCCGACCTGATCAATTGGGAGCGGCTGGAGGGGGTATTTCCCGAAGCGCCCGCCTGGGTGATGGCGCGGATGCCAGACTTTGGCAACCACATCTGGGCCCCGGACATCGCCTACCATGAGGGGCGCTACGTGCTGTTTTATTCCGTGTCCCGCTTTGCGAAAAACACTTCCTGCATCGGCATGGTGAGCACCGCCAGCCTGCATCCCGAAGACCCGGCCTACGGCTGGACGGACCACGGGCCGGTGATTTGCTCCGAACCAGGGGAGGACGACTGGAACGCCATCGACCCCAACCTCATTTTGGATGCGGCGGGGCAGCCGTGGCTGTCCTTTGGCTCGTTTTGGGGCGGGTTGCAACTGTTTCCGATGAATGACTCCCTGACCGCGCCCCGAGCCGGGGCCGAGGTGCAAGTGATCGCCTCGCGGACCCGCTCAGAGCCCGACAGCCTGCTGGAGCCGGGCGACGGGGCCATCGAAGCCCCGTTCATCATTGAGCGCGAGGGCTGGTACTACCTCTTTGTGTCCTTCGACTACTGCTGCCGGGGCGAAAAGAGCAGCTACCACCTGCGCGTGGGGCGCGCCCGCGAAGTGACCGGGCCCTATGTGGACCGCGAAGGCCGCTCCTTGCTCGAGGGTGGCGGCAGCTTGCTCATGCAGGGCGCAGGCCGCTGGGCCGCGGTAGGCCACAATGCGGTGGTAAGGGTCGAGAAGCAAGATTACCTGCTTTGCCACGGCTACGACCGCGAAGATGAAGGCCATCCCAAGCTGATCATCCGGGCGCTCGACTGGACCGGGGACCAATGGCCAGAGGTCTCCGACGCTGGCCCGGCTACCCGCTGAAGCCCGGTTTTCTGCCTGGCAATGACTTACTCTACTATTCAGAACTAACCCACCCAATATGAATGTTACCTCGCTCCGCATATGCTCCTTTGCTCTTTTGCTGCTGACCGGTTTTCGCTTGGCGGCCACCCCGCCTACGGGCGATCCCAAAGAGGCAAAGAAAGACGAACCCCTCACGTTTCAGATCGACCTGGCCAACCCCATCGCCGAGATCCAGCCCACCATGTACGGGATTTTCTTCGAAGACATCAACTTCGCCGCTGATGGGGGGCTATATGCCGAAATGGTGAAAAACCGCTCCTTCGAATTCGAGATTCCCGACATCGGCTGGACGCAGCCCGAAAGCGACCGCTTCTCCATGAATGCCCATTCGGGTTTTGCCGCCATTGTCAAAAATACCAGCGATGCTCCCAATACCCGCTTCATGCGGGTGACCACCCATGCAGCCGAAGGCTACCGCCTCACCAATACCGGCTTCCGGGGCATGGGCGTCAAGGAAGGGCTGAGGTATCATTTCAGCCTGATGGCCCGGGTAAAAAGCGGCAGTCCTGCCCTGAAGGTAGAGCTGGCAGACGAGGCCGGAACCTGCCTGGGGCAGGCAGAATTGACGCTCCGAGGCGATAAATGGCAGGAATACACCGTTTCTTTCTCCGGCAAAGCCACCGAAATGAAGGCCCATCTGAACCTGTGGTTCGAGGGCGAAGGGGTGACCGACATCGACATGGTGTCGCTTTTTCCCGCCGACACCTGGAGAGACCGCCCCAAAGGCATGCGGGCCGACCTGGTGCAGCTGCTGGCCGACCTTGATCCGGGATTTTTGCGCTTTCCCGGTGGCTGCATCGTGGAAGGGCGCACCTTGGCCCGGCGCTACCAGTGGAAGAAAACCGTGGGCGACATCGCCCAGCGCGAGGTGCTGGTCAACCGCTGGAACACTGAGTTCGATCACCGGCCCACGCCCGACTATTACCAGAGCTTTGGCTTGGGGTTCTTTGAATATTTCCAGCTGGCTGAAGACATGGGGGCCGAACCCCTGCCCATCCTCAGCTGCGGCATCGCCTGCCAGTTTAACACCGGCGAGATTGTCCCCATGGACGAACTCGGCCCCTACGTGCAGGACGCCCTCGACCTGATCGAATTTGCCAACGGCCCGGTCACCTCCGAATGGGGGGCGCTGCGGGCAGAGATGGGCCATCCCGAGCCCTTCGACCTCAAGTACATCGGCGTGGGCAACGAGCAGTGGGGCCCGGCCTATATCGAGCGCTACCAGGTGTTTCATCAGGCCATCAAGTCGCATTACCCCGAGATGATCATCGTCTCGGGTAGCGGGCCTTTTCCCGATGGAGAAATGTTTGAATTTGGCTGGCAGGAGCTGAAGCAGCTGGGAACCGAAATCGTGGATGAGCATTATTACCGCAATCCGAGCTGGTTTTTGGAGAATGCCGACCGCTACGACGCCTATGACCGCAAGGGCCCCAAGGTCTTCGCGGGCGAATACGCGGCCCAAAGCGTGGCCATTGCCAGCCCCGACAACAAAAACAACTGGGAATGCGCCCTGGCCGAAGCGGCCTTCATGACCGGCCTCGAACGCAACGCGGAGGTGGTTCACCTCACCTCTTACGCCCCCCTCATGGCCCATGCTGAGGGCTGGCAGTGGACCCCGGACCTGATCTGGTTCAACAACCTCGAAGCCTTTGGCACGCCCAACTACTACGTGCAGAAGCTCTTCTCCACCAACCGGGGCACGCATGTGCTGCCGCTCACCGCCGCCGGCGGGCCGGTCATCGGCGAAAACGGCTTGTATGCCACCGCCGCCCTTGACCAAGCCACCAACGAGCTGATCGTGAAGGTGGTGAACGTGAGCGAAGCGGAGCAATCGGTAGCCCTGGGCGTGAAGGGAAAACTAGCTACCAGCGGCCGCTTGCAGGTGCTGCAAGCCAGCGACCTCGAAGCGGTCAATTCTTTCGATGCCCCTGCGGCCATCGCGCCGCAAAGCCGCCCCGTCGCGCTCGCCAAGCGAAACCCGTCGCTGACGGTGGCACCGCGGTCGCTGACGGTGCTGCGGGTGGGGTTGGATTGAGATGGGTAAGGGAGATCGGAAGAGCACACGTCTGAACTCCAGTCACGTGAAACGATCTCG
>CAZIVQ010000118.1:0-8427 GCA_964542415.1 uncultured Bacteroidia bacterium
ATCAACGCTGTCAGGGCAAAAACACTACCATCGAGCAGCCCTGACAGCGTCCCCCGTCCAGAAGCAGTGCTTCTTCTCTATTCTCTAATCTCTATTCTCCCCCTCATAGCCCTAGCCGCCCCTCATCCTCCCGGCTCAGCTCGTAGACCGACGCATTTTCCAGCCAGTTCTTGATCAAAGCGGGCGTCCACCAGATACGGGCCCGGCCATCGACGCAGGCGGTGATGATCTGCTGCCCGTCGGGCGAAAAGCGGGCCGTGAGCACGTCTGAAGGGTGCGCATAGGCCGCCACCAGGGTACCATCTTCCCGCCACAGCCGCACCACGTTGTCGTAGGCCACGGTGAGCAGGTAGGCTCCATCGGCCGAAAAATGCAGCTCCGTGATCGAGGCTTTGTGCACCAGGCTGTCGATCAATTCTCCCTCCCGATTCCACTTGCGCACCACCTGCCCGGCGGTGTAGAGAAAGTTGCCATCGGGGGAAAATTCAAGGACTTTTCCCAGAGGCTCCCGATGATGCAGGCTGCAGAGCGAATCTCCGGTCGCCGACCAGAGGGTGACCACGTTCTGATCGCCCCAATGCGACAAGAATTCCTGCCGGTCAGGCGAAAGGGTCACCCGCCAGACCGGTCCCCGGTGCCGATATGGTTGCGGCTTTTTGTCAGCCAGCGAAATGAGGTACACGCAGCTATCCTGTCCGCAGCGGGCAATGACCTGCTGGCCATCCGACGAAAAGGTTGCAAAGTCTACCATTGCCCCCAAGTCGAAAGAATCTTGCAGGCTGCCATCCCGCCCCCAGATGCGGAGTAGGTTTTCGTAGGCCACACTGACCATCTTTTCTCCATCGGGAGAAAAGTTTGCTTCCTGTACCTGCGCTTGGTGGGGTAAATACACCGGCTGAGCTAATCCCGGCTCCCAGAGCATGCCCCGGCTTTCGCCCAAGGCCAACAGTACCTGCTTGCCGTCCGGGGAGAAACTGGCCCGGTTGATCAGCCCGGAAAAAGCCAGGGTGTCCAGTGGCTGGCCCTGCTGATCCCAAATCCGGAGGTCTCCATCGGCCACCGTCAGCAGCCGGTCACCCTCCGGGGAAAAGCCTGCCAGCTTCAAGACATTTGCGTATTTGGGCAGGCCCAGTAAAGCTGACTGGGTAAAGTCCCACAGCTTAGCCGACCCATCCCCGGCGGCGGTGAGCCAAACCTGATCTTGGGGATGAAAAGCCAAGCCCCGCACTTCCCCCGCATAGCGAAAGCTTTTCAAGCACTCGCCGTTCGCGTCTCGCAGTTCGACCCAGCTGTCTGGAAAGCCCAGTGGGCGGCGAGCCATCAGGAATTGCTGCCCCTCAGGGCTGAAGGCCAAGGCCTCTACGTCCTGCGCCAAGGTGTCGCGCAGGCTGTCGGCAAAGGCCGGTACCCGAATCAGGTAATTGGCACTAAGCAGGAAGAGCGCCTCCTGGCCAGGGGGAAAAAACTTGCGCACATCCGCCTCTACCGTATCGGCCCATTGGAAAAAGGCCCCGTCCCGATAGGCTACCGGAATCAACTGCGCCCCGTCGGTAGACCAGTTGGCCAGGTCTTCGGGATAATAGGCCTCTCCGGCGGGCAAGGCATGCAGCAAGCGCCCTTCCCGGTTCCAGAGCCGCAGGCTGTCGCTGCCCAGGGTGAGCAATTGGTTGCCGTTGGGGGAAAACCGGGCGCAGCGCACCGCGAGCGGGTGAGGGATGTGGCGGATCAGCTGTCCCTCCCGGTTCCAGAGCCTGGCGCTGTTGTCGTCAGAAGCAGTGAGAATAAATTGCCCATCGGGCGAAAAAACGGCTGTATTGACGTTTTTCTCATGTGCAAACACCCGGTGGTAGAGCGGCAGGCTATCCTGGGCATGAAACAAATCACTCAGGGTCTGGGTGGTGATGGTGCCGGAAGTTTCTTCGAGGATGTCGTAGGCGCGGGCAGCTACGCGCAGGGCTTGGGTGCGGTCGTCTGCGATCGCCTCCTGGGCCAGGTAGGCCAATTGGCGGGAGCGGGATTGGCGGAAGTTGCGCTCGGAGACCTGCCACTGCCAGGCAGCCAGCACCGCAAAGAGGCAGATGGCCGCAGCCAGGGCGACCTTGATGCGCTGGTTGCGGCGCTTGGCCCGGTCCCGGGCGGCTTTTTTCTCCCGGCTTACTTCCAGCAGCCGCTCTTCTTCGCCGCTGAGGTCGCGCATGCCGTCCCGGCCTTTTTCTACGATGGCTAGGTCCACCTCGTCGAGGTAGGGGGCTTCCTGCGCTTCATTTTCCTGCTCCTCCCTCCCTTCTTCCAACTTGCCCCGCAACACGCGCGCAGCTTGCTGCCCTGGCCGCATCGACCCCCCAAAAGCCTTGATAACCACCGGTGCGAGCAGGTCATGGATGAGGCCGGTATGCCCCGGCTCGTAGGCCGTGAGCAAATAGCGCTGCTGGCAAGCCTCCCAAAGCGGCTTCACCCGCTCCCAGCGGCTGCGATAGGCGGCCTCTACGGTGGCTTCGGAGCAGTTCTGCGAAACGCCCATCACTGTGGTATGGAAAAAGAGCAGGTCCAGGGCCAGCCCGGACCGTACTTCCTCCGGAAAATCCCGCTTCAACCCCTGAAGCTGCTGCGCCAGAAAGGCACTCATCAGCTCGCCCGATTGCTTCATACCTTGGTACAGGCGCAGCGAAAAAGAGGGCGCCCGGGGCGCTTCAGCACTGGCTTTCTCCCACAAGCGCTGCAATATCCACTGCAAAACCGGTCCTTGGGGAGAATAATCGGCCTCCAAGAGGTCATCGGCTACCACCCTGGGCAGGTCAGCCCCGGCGACGGCTTCGATTTGGAGGTTGTAGCGGGTGCGGGTAGCGGTCTGCTCGCTTACCCCGCTGATGGCCTCGACCAAGCCGCCCTGACTAAGCGGCTTCAGCTCCATTTCCTGGTAAGGCAAGCTCGCCGCCCGCAGCTCTTCCCGCAGCTGCCAATGCAAGCTGGTCCGGTAGCTCAGCAAGAGCTTGCCTTGGGGGCCGTTCTCGCCGCCGAAGATGACCTTGATTTTTTGCAAAAAAGCCTGCCAGGATTCGCCCTGGGCCTCAGTTTCTGCCAAGCCATCCACCACCAGCACCAGGGCTTTGTCCAGGGCGGTTTCGATCTGTAGCCAATAACTCCGCAGGCTGGTTCGCTGCTGCAGGGCCTCCTCCCACTTGGCCAGCTCCCGGGCCAGAATGGTTTTGGCCAGGCCCTCGCTCTTGGCCACGGCCTCTTGCAGGCTGAGCAGGGTTTCATCGTTTTTATTCAGGCTGCTCGGGGCCACCAGGCTGAGCCGGTCGCCGGCCCGGGTCAAGGCGGCTTTGAGCGCGGCCAGCCAGCTTTGCCCCTGCTCCGGCCGCAGCGGCTCAAACGCCAGCCGGTGATGGGCGCGGGGGATCAGGCCTGCCTGCAAGAGCGAACTCTTCCCCACCGCCGGCTGGCCCAAAAGCAGCACTACCGGCTGCTCCCCCTGGAGCTTGGTGAACAGCTCGCGGATTTCCTTGCCCCGCCCAAAAAACAACAGGGCCTCTTTTTCGGTAAAAGGCCGCAGGCCCGGATAGGGCCGGGGGTGCAGAATCTGAGAGGCTTGGCTGGGTAAGCCCAGGCCAAAAAGCGGATCGTTGGCCGCAGCGGGCAGGTTCCAGGCCCGGGCCTCAGCCTCGTGGGGGCCAAAGCGAATTTCCCAAGGAAAGTCGGTCTCCTCGCTGGGGTCGGGAAAGGCAAAAAACAGAGAGGCCACCGGGCCGCTGCCTCCTCCAGTCTGCTCGGTTTGGGTGTGGGTCTGGTCGACGGACTCTTCCCAGACCCGGCCCAGGGCGTTGCCTTTGGCCAGGCCGGTATAGAAGCGGGTGGCGAGGTCAGTGGCGACTTTGTCTTCGATCTTCGCGGCGGTGCCGATCACGGCCGGGATACCGGCTTCGACCAGGTCATCGGCTTGCTTGCCCGAGAGGCAGCCGTTGAGGAAGACCAGTTGCAGGCCTTTTTGCTTCCCCAGAAAGGATACCAGCCCGCCCGTATTGGCGATCACGGTCTGGCCTTGCGCATCTTCCAGCAGCAGCTGATAGCTGTCGGCATGCCCGCCGTAGTGAAAAATGGCGATGCGGTCGCGGTAGCGCGGGTCCTGAAAGACATCGAACAAGCGGTCGATGGTCGCATCCGGTTCGATCACCAGCTCGCAGAGGCCAGCGTTTTCGGCCTCGCGCAGGGCATCGCGCAGGCGGTTGCGCTCGTAGGTGAGGCCGCGCAGGTAGCCCGCGCCGGTGCCGACCTTGTCGTTGGCGAAGGCGAGCAGGATGACCGGGAGGGAGGAGGTGGACATGGGGAGGGATGGGGAGAAGGCGCTTCAATATACGAATCCTGGGCTTTTCTTGGGCTGGGTGGGGGTTTTTCTTGCAAAGCTGCTTGTGGTGTCTCCCGCCGGACCGCGCAGGGTCGCTGGGTAGGCCGTTCCACTGTAATTTTTCTGACCCTTCCGGAGTGGGGTGGGAGGATGCTTGGCGATGTTAGTCGCCTTTACTCTTCAAATAATTCTTCTGGACCCAATACCGTGATTTGGCTATGCTTATAATCCTTTTGGTTTCGGGTAATAAACCCATCAATATTTCCAATTGATAGCGCACAGAAATGCTGTACACCATCTTCAAAATCACTAAACTTTGAAATTAAGGCCGCCTGTAATTCAACCTTTCCTACGGGTTGTATTTCTAAATAATGGAGCAACTTACCTATTTTTATCCTAGCATCATTTTCTCCGATTTCTCTGCCGATTATGTAATAAGCGGTTGTTATTGAGTTATCTGAAGGCCAAAGCTCCCATTCCTTGCGTCTGCCTTTATTCAGGATTTGAAGGGCATATTTTCCAAAGGGTTCGCGATTCGCGAGAAAATCCAGGAGTATGTTGGTAGCTAGAAAGAATCTTTTCATGAGTTGTGTTTTTCTCTCATGATTGTGCGAATAGCTGATTTATCATCCATTTCTTTAGGAGGATTTACAGACCCAAATAGGTCCTTAAATTCCCCAGGTACAGATGCTTCCGATACTTCTGAGTCCATTATGAGTCTCTGAAGATATGATTCGATTAAATCCGATAGGCTGCGGCCAGATTTTTTAGCGTAATCTTTTGCCTTCTCTATGACCGTTTTCTCTATGGTGAGTGTCAGTTTTGTATTCATAACACGTGATCTTTCATCGAAAATACGGATAAATACTGGAGTAGTTAAATTTTGCGACGAACGGTTGGCAGTTACTCGAAGGTGGTGATTTCGAAGTCCGAAACTGAGCTGCCACCAGAAAACTTAATAGGAAGTACAAAGTAAGGCGCAAAGAATAACTCCCCCTTGTTGTTTCACGCAAAGACGCTAAGTAAAAATTTGATAAACAGGGAGTTGTATCTCTTTGCTAAAATGGAAAAAGGGAGGTTATTTTTCGACTGTTACAAAGCTTCATTTAACCACTAGACCTAGGTTGTTCCCCCTGTGGGGGTTTGGATGCCTCAAATTTAGTTCTGAGTCTTTTCTTATTTGCTGGGCGAGGAAAACCGAATTTCCCAGAGAAAGAAAGCCGTAGGCTACGTGTGCTTGGGCGGCGTTGGCCCCGGAATTCGGTCCCGAGAATCGGGAGGGCGGCTTTTGCGCAGGCCTGGCATTCCGGTAGGGACAGGTCGCGACCTGTCCCTACCAAAAATGATCAAAGAAAGTAGGTCCCGGTTGACCGCAAGGAAATCCCGATAATCGGGAAAGGCGACGAATGGTTAGAAAAGCAGCATTAAAATTGAGGTAATGCACCTTCTGCAAGGGGAACCCCCTACCTCTCTACCCCCTTCACAAACCCTCAGCTAACACGCCAACCGGGAATGCGAAGACTTACTGATTGAGATGAAGCCGGGGCTGATGAGGCAAGCGGTGGCGGGTACGGTGGAGGAGTTGAGGTAGGGGCTTTGTTCTCAAATTTTTGATGGAGTGACTTTGCAACTGGATGCTTGGAGGTTTTTAGGTCTTATTTTACGCTTTCAAAAGATTTAGAAAACAAAAAATTCGATAATTGCGAGTTTGCTTAGGGACAATCATAACGGACGAAATACAACCGCCCATAACAGCACCTACCCAAAAGTGATGGTCTAGTGGCAGGCTGTTTCCCCTGCGGGTAGACTCCCGAAGCCGTTTTTAGGTGCGAATGCCGCTTCTGAAAGGCTTTTCCAATAACCCTGTCAGCGTTTTAAGGACCCTGACAGGGTTTCGTGTAGGAAAAAAATGGCTTCACCTTTCCCCCTGCAAGGGGAACCCCTACCCTTGGCGGGAGCTCAGCCGGTGACCCCGCATCTGAGACAGCGCTCCCTACCGCAAACTATCCCCCTTCACCGTATCTGCCACTGCTTGTCTCATTTGTCCAGTTTTCACCTCGATCAGCTGGTCTTCGAATTCCCAATTGGCGCGGACGGTGAGGCCCTCGGGGGCGCGGTAGATGCGCTCGGGCAGGCGGTAGGGCGTGAGCGATCCCGGCGTCCAGACGCCATTGCTGTCGGCATCGAAGATCACCTCGATCTTGTAGGTGCCCGGCTCCAGCCGGTCGTAGGTAAAGGTCGTGTCGCGGCCGCTGCGGATCGCCCTGCCCTTCTCGGGAAGTAAGTTGACCACCACCGGGCCTTGGTACGCGCTGTCGAGGCGGATACTCCCCGCCACATTGCCCAGGTTTTCTTCCATATACCATTTCACCGGATAGCGAAAAATCGAATCAGTGAGGCCGGTATCGCCTTCAGCAAAAAATTGCCCGTCCACCCGCAGCACATAAGGCGCCGCCGGGTCGGGGAGGCTGTCGGGCCGGAGTTTCAGCCGGAAGCCCCCCGCCTCGACGCGCAGCGGAAATACCTGCCGTAAGCTGTCGTAGCGGCTGGTGTCGGTGAGGGAAAAATAGACCGAATCCGGGGCCTGAAAGCGGCGGTAGGTGAGAAAATCCCAGGCCGGCCATTTGAGTTCCAGCTGTGGCTTGTTCAGCAGGGGGTTGTCCACCGAGCTGTTGCGCAGGGGCGTGACCCGCAGCACCGTGTCCAGCCGCTGCCAGAGCGAGTCCTGGACATGAGAAAAGTGCAGGTTCCACTCCTGAACCTTGCCATCCGGGACATGCAGCAGCAGCCGCGGCGCTTCTGCCCCCGGCCACCAGGTGTAGACCGGCAGGTCCAGGCTGTCTTGGTTGAGGGTATCGGTGCGGATGATTTGGAGAGAATCCAGCCGCAGGTTTTCGTCGAACTCCAGGCGCAGCGTTTGCTGCGTGAGCCAGGAAAAGCCGCGTATCCGCGGGGGATCATTGTCCGTGCGGCTGAGGAAAAGCGCTACCTCGCCCAGGAGATTGGTATCGCCCGGAAAAGCCAGCAGCGTGTCGACCGGGATGGCGATCACTTCGCTCGAAGTACTATAAGTATTGGTCTGGTCCTTGTCCACCACCCCGATCAGCTTGAAGGTGTCGCGCCGCAGGTACTGAAAATCGAAAGCCCCCTGCTCGTTGATCTTGGTGAGGTAAGCCGGGCGGCGCATGAAAAAATTCGTGCCTACGATGCTGTCGCCATCGAAGAGCAACAGTTTCACGTCCTCGACTTTTTCCCCATAGACCGGTGAAATGACTTTCCCTCGCAAACGCATGCTGTCGAGCACGTCACCGGTGCTGAACGCCAAGGTAAAAGCCTCCTTCATTTCGTTGCTCTCGTGCTGGTCCTTTAGGCCAGAGAGGGAGACCACGTAGGTGGTCCGGGGCAGCAGGTCCTCTTCGAATTTGATGAGGATCCGCTTGGCGTTGTCGCTGAGCAGGACCTTTGGCCGTTTGACGAAGGGAGAAATGAAGATTTCCTTGTCGAAAGTAGGCTTTCGGATAGGCTCGCTGAAAACGATTCTGACCTTTTTTTCTTTGTAATTAAGGGTGCCGATGGCAGGCTTAGACGTGTTAACCTCGGGCGGGGTCTCGTCCTTGGGGCCGCCGGTAGGCGAGCCGGGCTGGGCACATTGCCAGATGAGCAGGGCAATGGCCCCGAAGGTCAACAGGCGCAACAAAGGACGGAGAAGGAGCATATTGAGCGCATTGGAAAAAGCTGACAAAATGTTGGCCAGCTTGTCATTGGCGGGCATGGCAGCCTGCTTATTCTTACAAATATACAGGCAGCGGAGGAAACCCTGGTAAAGGACGCGGAAAAGAGGTTTTTTTTCCTAAAGAGGTTGTATGAAAGCGACAAGTCAGGTTGCGCTTTTTCTGTAATAGCGCTAGGCATTAGTTTCGCGGGGTCAAAGATTCATTTGGTCTATTCGCTACAGATATCCAACCCCTTGGCCCAAAATGGTTCCCACGTTTTTTAGCGTCCTGATTATTTGCACGCAGAGGTTAGGGAGAACGCAGAGCAGAAGAAAATCGACGTTTCTCTGCGTCCTCTTTCCCCTCTGC
>CAZIVQ010000119.1:0-8425 GCA_964542415.1 uncultured Bacteroidia bacterium
GCGTGTCGAAGATCCCGGCTCGTCGGGACTATGTGAAGACTTTTTGACGCAGGACTGCGGAAAAAGGGCAAGTTTAAATGGTTAAGAATTTAGCTCTGTAAGCACTACGCTGCCAGCCACCGGTACCGTCGGGAAATCCGGCCGGGGAACTTGTTTTTTGCTGCGCGAAAAAGCTTTCTCCCGTACTTTCGTAGAAGTAACCTTTTTTAACCTGACCCAAGCTTATGTTTCATTTTTTCTGTCTTCGGCGATGGCTCCTCTTGTCGTTGGGGTTGTGGCTCTCGGCTCATGTCTACGGGCAGTCGCCCGCTGCCGACGCTGCCGCTGCTGCCCGCTTGTTCGACTTGTCTTTCAATGACGCTGAATTGGATTCCCTGTCCAGCCAGCTGGAGGATCACCGGCGTAGCTACGCGCAGATGCGGGCCCAGCCCCTGGACAATGGCGTACCCCCAGCCTTTATCTTCTCTCCCTTGCCTGCGGGCTTGGTCTTGCCCGAAAGCCAGGGACCCCTCGCCTGGCAATTACCCCAAAACGTTGCCTTACCCACCGAAAGCGACGCCCTGGCTTTCTACACTGTAGGGCAGCTCGCAGCCTTGCTGCGGCAGGGCGACCTGACTTCAGTAGCGCTGACCGAGTTTTTCCTCGACCGGCTCAAGCGCTACGGCGACACGCTCGAGTGCGTGATCACCTTGCTGGAAGACCGGGCCTTGGCGCAAGCCCGCAGAGCTGATGCCGAACTGGCAGCCGGGCAGGACCGGGGGCCGCTGCACGGCATTCCGTTTGGGGTCAAAGACCTCTTTGCCTTGCCCGGCTACCCGACCACCTGGGGGGCGATGCCCTACAAAGAGCAGCAGCGGGAGGAACTCGCTACGGTGATAGAGCGGCTCGAAGCCGCCGGCGGGGTCCTGGTGGCCAAACTTACCCTGGGGGCTCTGGCCTTCGGAGATGTGTGGTACGGCGGCACGACCCGCAACCCCTGGGACCTGAAGCAGGGGTCCAGCGGCTCTTCGGCTGGTTCGGCGGCAGCCACGGCGGCCGGCCTCATGCCCTTCGCCATCGGGACCGAGACCTGGGGCTCGCTCGTCTCGCCCTCGACCCGCTGTGGCACCACCGCGCTGCGACCGACCTACGGGCGGGTGAGCCGCTACGGCGCCATGGCCTTGAGCTGGACCATGGACAAAGTCGGGCCTATTTGCCGCTATGCTGAGGACTGCGCCATGGTCTTTGCCGCCATTCAAGGGCCGGATGGCAAGGACCTTAGCCTGGTCGATGCACCCTTCAACTATCCCTCGGAGGCAGACCTGCGCAGCCTGCGGATTGGCTACCTTCCGGCCCTGTTTAAAAGCAATACTTACAACCGCCAGAACGACAGCCTCACTTTGGCCAGTTTGCGCGGGCTGGGGGCGGAGCTGATCCCCCTCGAACTGCCGCAGGGACTGCCGGTGGAGGCCTTGCAGATCATTTTGCTGGCAGAAGGCGCGGCCGCTTTCGATGAGCTTACCCGCAGCAACCGCGACAGCCTGCTGGTGCGGCAGACCCGCGGGGCCTGGCCCAATATTTTTCGGGCCGCCCGGTACATCCCCGCTGTGGAATACATTCAAGCCACGCGCCATCGCTACCAGCTAGTGCAGCAGATGCACGCCATGATGTCAGAAGTAGATGTGCTGGTGGCACCGAGTTTTGGGGGAAACCAGCTGCTAATGACCAACCTGACGGGGCACCCCTGCGTCGTCTTGCCCAACGGCTTCGATGCTTCGGGCCACCCGATGAGCATCACCTTTCTCGGTAATCTTTTCGATGAGGGTACCCTGCTGGCGGTGGCCAAATTGTACCAGGATGTGACTTCACATGAGGACCGGCATCCGGCTTTTTTTGGGGGAGAATCCCAGCCTTAGCATTTATGTAACAAATACTAAAACAAGCCGCCCAGTTTATTCTTCTGGGCGGTTTTGTTATTTTTGAGGGTTTTTTGTCCGAAAGAAGAATAATTTTTTACGTAAAAATTTGCATCTTGACAAAGGATTCATCGCGGCAAGGTAATGTGCTCTTCTGGCCTGGTTCTTGAGTAAGAACCATTTGAAAAAAGGTACTTCTGCCCATCCCTGCCCGCTCAAGTTGTAATACTAACCGTTGATCCATTTAGGCAAGGCTTTTGCTTCCAAATCTCTGACATTTGACTCGATTGTTACCCACAAACGACCTTTTAGGATGAAATATCAAGAAGTCGTAAATTGTGGTAGCCACATCCCTAATCCACCTCATCTTTTTCAGTACGTTAACACAGGGTTGACTTTGGACGCTGGGAAAAGCATGCCCTGCAACGCAGCAAGATACCCCCCCCCCCGGCGGGAGCGACTTACTATGCGGCTGCTCATTTTGCTGGGCCTGATCTCGCTGGGGGTTTTTCTCTGGTGGTTTGCAGACCCTGATCACGTAGGGTACAAGCCCCTGTTTTGGCTGCTCACCTTTGCTCTCGGCTTCGAAGTTCTGCGGATGCTCCACGAATGGTACCACTACGCGGCCGTCTCGGTGCCCGAGATGCCGGAGCTTACCCGGGATTATTCCGTGGACATGCTCACCATCTTTTGTGCGGGCGAGCCCTACGCCATGATCTTGAATACCCTCAAGGCCATGAAAGCGGTGACCTATCCGCACGAGACCTATCTCTGCGACGAAGCTAACGACCCCTACCTCAAGCAAATGTGCGCTGAACTAGGGGTTCATCACGTCTACCGGGGCGAAGACAAGTCCCACGCCAAGGCCGGCAACATCAACTACACCCTGCGCAACCATGCCAAGGGAGAAATTTCCATTGTCCTCGATCCCGACCACGAGCCGGTCCCTGACTTCATCGACCGGGTGTTGCCTTATTTCGAGAACCCGGAAATTGGCTACGTCCAGTGTGTGCAAGCCTATGGCAACCGGCAGGAAAGTTTCATCGCGAAAGGGGCTGCCGAGCAGACCTACCATTTTTACGGCCCCATGATGATGTCGATGAATGCCTACGGCACGGCTCAGGCTATCGGGGCCAACTGCACCTTTCGCCGGGCGGCGCTCGATTCCATCGGGGGACATGCTTCGGGCCTTTCCGAAGACATGCACACTGCCATGCAGATCCACGCCAAGGGCTGGAAATCGGTCTATGTCCCCGAAATGCTTACCCGTGGCCTGGTCCCGGCTACCTTTTCTGCCTACCTCAAGCAGCAGCTCAAATGGTCGCGGGGTTGCTTCGAATTGCTCTTCGAGGTCTATCCCAAGCTCTTCGGGAAGTTTACCTGGCGGCAAAGAATTCATTATTTCCTGATTCCGCTCTATTTTCTCAGCGGCTTCATTACCCTGCTCGATATCCTCGTGCCGGTGCTTTCGCTTTTCCTTGCGCGGGTACCCTGGCACGTCAACATGATCGACTTCTTCCTCTTCGTCACGCCGCTGCTGATGATGAACATGCTCATCAGGCAATATGCCCAGCGGTTTCTACTCGAAGAACATGAACGGGGGTTTCATGTCCTGGGGGGTATCCTCAGGGCAGGTTCCTGGTGGGCCTTTTTGGTCGGCTTTCTCTACAGCATCGTCCGGGTAAAAGTGCCTTACATCCCCACCCCTAAAGACGATGCCCTGGAGGATTCCTGGCGGCTCAACCTCCCCAATATTTTGGCCATTGTCATCAGCCTCATTGCCATCATCTACGGGCTTTCCCTCGACTGGAACCCCTACACCTTTTTGATGGCGGGCTTTGCCATGACCAATGTGTTCATTCTCACCGTCCTGGTCCTGATGGCGCAGCAGCGCACCATGACCAACCTGTACCATTGGCTGAACATGGACACGTTCATCACGGGCCTGCGGTCTTTTTGGTGGAACCTCCGGCATTATATTCTCTACCGGCTGATCCGCAACAGCTCCCTGGTCATGGCCGTGGTGATCCTGATGGCCATTTCGGGCTACGCATTCTATGACAACCAGCAGCGGTTGGCAATGCGGGAAAAGGCCATGAGCGAGGTAGAAAAAGTCAACTGGTTTTATCAAGGGATAGCGGTGCCCGCGGCCCCCACCGCCCTGACCCAAGTGTTAGGGGAAACCCAAGCGGCGCTGGGAACTGACTTTGGTTTGTTGGCGCTGCCGCAGGCATGGGAAACCGCCGGGCCGGTGTTGCTCTCCGATAGCTTACTGGAGGCCCTTACCCACCGGGGCGTGGTGCCCATGTTGGACTGGCAAGGCCCGGCCATCGCTGACAGCAGCCGCTCGGAATGGCTGAAAGCCCTGGTCGCAGGTGACTTTGACCAGCGCCTGCGGGAGCAAGCCCTGCAAGTTCGCCAGCTCACCCAGCCGGTCTTTCTGCGCTTTGCTCCTGCCCCCAGCCACCCAGACCATGCCTACCCGGCCGATACCTACGTGGCCGCTTGGCGTCATCTGGTGGGATTGTTTGTAGAAGAAGGGGTGGCCAATGTCGCCTGGGTTTGGAGCCCATATCAGGTTTCAGACCTACAAGACCATTATCCGGGCGATAACTATGTCCACTGGATGGGGGTGAGCCTGCCAGAAGAAGCTCCGGCGAATTTTGCCCAATGGTATGAGCCTTTCCACCTGGCCTGGAAAGGCCGCAAAGGGCGGGAGAAAAAGCCGGTGATGCTCACCGAGCTCAACCTTGGTGCGGTAGCAGGCAGCCGGTCTGATTGGGCCGAAACAACGATGAAAGCCATCGAAACCCGCTTTTCGGAGGTACGGTCGTTGGTGCTCGCCCCCGGAGATACCGGCGAGGAGCCTGTCCTGGCCGAAGTGGGTCCCGTTTGGCAGCGCTATTTTGGCCATACGGCTCCTTTCAATGAGCGTCCTCCTTTTCTGGCGCAGGGGCAATTCAAGCGGAGCGTCCAGATTCAGCAGGCCACCCCGCTTGCCAGCTTCGGGGCCATTCCGGTGGCCGATACCCCCCAGCCAGCCTTCCAGTCGCCCCACGTGACCGGAAAGCCCGGTTCCTTTCGGCTACTGGTAGATGGTCAGCCTTCCTACATCAAGGGGGTCGCCTACAACCCGACCCACGACATGCGCGACGGCTACCTCCCGCTCACCCGGCGGCAGCTGACCGAGGATTTCAGCCGCATCAAGGCCATGGGGGCCAATACCATCCGCCGCTATGGCAGCAGCGGGGTGTATGACCACAACATATTGACCATCGCGGCCGAGCAAGACCTCAAGGTGTTGCATGGCCTGTGGTTTGATCCCCGTATTGACTACTATGCCGATACCGCCGCCGCCAACGCGGTATTTGGGGAAGCCTTGACCACGATCGAAAGCTTGAAATCCTACCCGGCCATCATGGCCTGGTCGGTCGGGAATGAGACCTGGGCTTCTTTGGGGCGGCATTTTGCCCAGCCTTACCTGACCCGGGTACGGCAGGCGTTTATGCACCGGCTCGAAGAGCTGACCCAGCAGATCAAGGCCCAGGATCCAAGCCGGCCGGTGATCATTGCCCTGGACCATACCGATCAGTTGGCGGCGACCTTGCAAGAGGTACGAGCTTTTGTGCCCTCGGTCGACCTGATCGGGATCAACACCTACTATGGTACGCGTATCGAGCAACTTTCGGCTCAAATGGCGCAGCTGGCCCCCGGGCGGCCGTATTTGGTGACTTCCTTCGGGCCGCGCCGCTATTGGGATCCGGCGGCTCCGGAATACATCCCCAATGTGATGCCGGAAGAAAATTCCAGCTTCGAAAAAGCCCGTCAGTACACCCAAAACTGGCAACACCATGTCGAGGCCCATGCCGGGCAAAACCTGGGGGGATTTGCCTTCTGCTGGCAGGACCGCCTGGAAGGGACCGCCACCTGGTTTGGCATCACCGACTACAAAGGGCGCCTCAAGCCTGCGTATTATGGCCTGAAGAGCGCTTGGCTTAAGGAGGAATTAGAGCCTCCGCTGGCTGAGGCCTATATCATCGACCCCAGCCGGGCGCTGATTCCGGGGGAGACCATCATCTTTCAGGTGGCTACACCCAACCATCAGACGGAAAACATTCGGTATGAGTGGTTCCTGATGCGGGAGAAATACCTGGACGAATCAGGAGATGTAAAACGCGCCGACAGTGGCCGCAAAGCCAAGGTCGAAATTCCCGACGACGAATACAGTTACCGGCTTTATCTCTACATAAGCGACCAGGAAGGTAACGTAGTGACCGCCTCAAAGCCTTTGCGCATTGCCCGGGAAGGAGGCACCTGGTAAAGGACCTCATGATAGCCTCTTCTCATTACCGCTCAACTGTCTACTAATATGCGAACCTTTCGTTCCCTTTGGCTCTTCACCCTGGTCCCGCTTTGCGTGCTGGGCTGCACCCGCCGGGATTTTTCCTACGCCGATGCTAACGCCCCTTTCCGGCACAAAGTCGAAGTCCGGGAAACGGAGGACGGATACCGGGTCTTCCGTGATGGCAAGCCCTTTTTTATCCGTGGTGCCGGGGGCCATACCTTTCTCGACACCCTGGTCGCCTATGGAGGTACCACCATCCGCACCTGGACCACCGAGGGACTGGATACCATTTTGGACCAGGCACATGAACGAGGGCTGGCCGTGATGGTAGGGCTGGACGTGGTGCCAGAACGCAACGGCTTGGACTACAGTGACAAGCAGATGGTAGCCGCCCAACTGGCGCGCATTGAGCAGGATGTGCGCCGCTATAAGGACCACCCGGCGGTGCTGATCTGGGGCATCGGCAACGAGCTCGACCTGCACTACACCGATGAGTCGGTTTGGGGGGCGGTGAATGACATCGCTAAGATGATCAAGACCGTCGACCCGGATCATCCCACGACGACCATGATCATGCCCAATGCCCATAAGACCCGGCTGATTGCAGAACAGTGCCCGGATATTGATATTCTCTCCCTCAACGTCTTTGGGGGAGTGGGCTACATGCCGGAGCGGATGCAGCAGTTTTGGTGGGGATGGAAAGGACCCTACCTGATCTCTGAATTCGGTGGCTTAGGCTGGTGGGAGGTCCAATATACCGATTGGAATGCCCCCGCTGAAATGGACGGCTTTCACCGCGCCCAAAAGTGGGGAGAACTCTATGATCAGTCCATCAAAAGCGATTCGACCCATTGTTTGGGAGGGTTTGTTTTTTACTGGGGCAACAAGCAGGAGCGGACCCACACCTACTTCAGCATGTTTTCGGAAGAAGGCTACAAGTCACCCATGGCCGACATGGCTTCTTATCAGTGGCGAGGAAAATGGCCCGCCAACCGAGCTCCCAAGCTCGATTCGATTTACCTCAAAGACCAGATGCACCTGCGCAACATTTACCTCATGCGGGGAGAGAAATATGAAGCCGGGGCCTTGGCCTCTGATTTCGACGGAGATTCCATCGAGATTCGCTGGTCGATCTACCCGGAGGGCAACTACTTCATGACCACCGGCGGCGATGCCGAGGCGTGTCCCCAACCGGTGAGCGGCATTTTTGACCAGCAGACCGGCAAGCTGGTCGGGTTTCGGGCCCCAGACACCCCCGGTCCCTACCGCATCTTTGTGAACCTCTTCGACGGCCACAACAATTTCACCGCCGGTAATTTGCCGTTTTATGTGATGGAGCATGAGGTGTGGTGAGGGAGGGAATAGGGAATAGGGGAATAGGGGAGTAGGGAGTAGGGGAGTAGGGAGTAGGGAATAGGAGATTGGGGAAGGGGCAGGGCTCCAGGCAAATAGGGGGAGGAAGCGGGCAAATTTCTATTTGCGGCATCATAATCCCCGGTAGCTGCGTATATTTCGGTTTCAAAACCAAAGGCCACCATGCAGTTATTTCGGGTATTGACGGGGGGTATTATTTTGCTGGGAGGGCTTTTTTGGCCCCGCGTGCTCCCTTCTCCGGGGCCTTTGATGCGCTATCAGCCCAAGATGATAGAGGCGATGCTGGAAGATGCCTGCCTGGAGGTGGTACAGGACTCGAGCCTTTTTACCGAAGACTGGGACACCCTGCCCCAGCCGCGCTTTTGGCGACGGGCCATCAGCTTACCTCCAGATTCTTTGCTGGTCAACATAGCGGCCACCCGCGAAATCATCACCACCTTGCCCAGCCTCGACTGGCAGCTGAGGGGCAAGCGGGCCCAGCGGCGGTATGAAGATAGCCTCAAGCGTGAGCTAGGCATGCCCCGCCGCGAAGAACTCTACTTCACCATCGGTCGCAGCCACTTCTACCGGCTGGAGGCCCTACTTCCTAGCGTAGACCAAGCCATAGCCGTCTTCGAGGCCGAGGGGGTAGATCCCTGGTATGGCCAGGCGATTTTGCTGGTAGAAAGCCCCGGGCGCTTGCAGTACTCAGTTGATGGGGCCTACGGGGCGTTCCAGTTGATGGCAGAGGTGGCCCGCGAAGTGGGCCTGGTCGTCGATGACTCCATTGACCAGCGGGCCGATTTGGTCCTTTCGGCCCGGGGAGCAGCCC
>CAZIVQ010000120.1:0-8419 GCA_964542415.1 uncultured Bacteroidia bacterium
GAGATCGTTTCACGTGACTGGAGTTCAGACGTGTGCTCTTCCGATCTACTCCATCTCGGCGACAATAGCGGCGTGGTAGGTAGTTAGTCGATCCATTGGACAATGCTTTTTTCTGCAATATCAACGGTGATTCTGCCAACCGTCGTTGTAGATCAGGTAATGACCACGCTCTTCATCGAAAGTGGGAATCACTTCCAGCCCATCAGCGGAAGGGAACATGGACAAAATCTCGTTTACCACGTGGCGAACGGCGGTTTTTTAGCTGCTTACTCGATCCATGATACAATAAACTCTCTGAAGTCGGGGGGGATCTTGATCATTGTATCCGAAAAAGGTTTGTCACAAAAATTCTAGGGCTTCCCACCGGGCGGCCAGGGGTTGTTGCAGCCAATACCGCCAATCCTCAGCGGGAGCCTGCTGCTGCGTGATGCGCCAGGCGCTGCGATCCATGCGGGGAGTTTGGGACATAGACGAAATTGTTTTATGCAAGATACCCAAAATTCCGCTACCTCACCACACCTCCTTCCACTGCCTCTATCAACCGCTTCATCGCCCCGCCCAGCCCGCCATTTCCCGAAATTCTGGTGACTGAAAGCCCGCCACAATGTCGCTGCGGGTGGCTCCCCGAGCAAAAAGCTCTTTTTCCAGCTCGATCTCTGTGTTGTTGGCCAGCACCCATATCTTGCCTTCACGCAAGTGAAAGTGCATCAAGGCACCATAGAAATAGCGCCCCCGAAACCAACCCACCGGCATGAACAGGTAGTGCCCGTGTTCACGATCAATAATCACCTGATTCTCCAAGCCATCACTGGCTGGAAACCATTCTTCGCAGGCTTTCAGGATATCGAGAACAATGGCTTCGTGGCTCATCATGGGTTCCATAATATTATTTTTTCAGCCTGCGATGACCCGCTCTGCCCCGAGGTCAATTTGATAAGGGACTTCTGGAACCCGGATCAAATAAGGATCATCAGTAATGGTCCAACCTTCCTTCTCCAGTGCGGTCCGGACTTGATAATGCCAGCGATCTCTAGCCATTTGAGATAAGAAGTAAATCCGCAAAAAAAGGTGCGAAAGGACTTGGTATCCCCCCCTTTCTTTTTCAAGATAAACAAAAACCTCCTAACCTCTCACCCTCACCCATAAAACCTCCGCCCCTCCTCCGCCATCTTTCGCAGCAGCGGACTACAACGATATCGTGGGTCGCGAAACCCCTCATAAAGGGCATCCAGCCGCTCGACACAGGTCTTGATGCCGATTTCATCGGCCCAGGCGAGCAGGCCCTGGGGATAGTTGACGCCGCGGGTCATGGCCAGGTCGAGGTCGTCGCGGGAAGCAATGCCGAGGGCAAGGGCATCGGCGGCTTCGTTGATGAGCAGGGCCAGGATGCGGTCGAGGATGTGCTGGCCAAGCTGCGGGTCCCGCTCGGGCTCGGGTTGAGGCGCGCCTTCGCGGTAGTCGTAGAAACCGCGGCCGCTCTTTTTGCCTAAGTACCCCGCCTCCACCAACCGCTGCTGCGCAAAGGAGGGCAGGTAGCGCCGGTCGTAGAAAAAGGCCTCGAACACGCTGCGCGTCACCTTGAAGTTGACGTCGTGGCCGATGTAGTCCATCAGGGTGAAGGGCCCCATGCGAAAGCCGCCCCGCTCGGTCATGACCCAGTCGATGGTGGCGGGACTGGCCAGGCCTTCTTCGTACATTTTCAGCGCCTCGCCGTAGAAGGGCCGCGCTACCCGGTTGACGATGAAGCCGGGGGTGTCCTTGGCCACCACGGGGGCCTTGCCCCAAGCGGCAATCACCTCCCGCGCCTGCGTGACCCGTGCGGGATCGGTCTGCACGGCCGGCACCAGTTCCACCAGCTTCATCAGGGGGGCGGGGTTGAAAAAGTGGATGCCCATCACCCGCTCCGGCCGTTGGCAAGCCGAGGCGATGGCCGCCACCGAAAGCGAAGAGGTATTGGTCGCCAGCAGGGTGTCGGGCCCGGTGAGGGCCTCCAGCTCACGGAAGACCGCCTGCTTGATGCCCAGGTCCTCGACGATGGCCTCGATCACCCATTCGCTGCCGGCCAGTTCGGCCAGTTGCTCGGTCCAGGTGATGCGGCCGAGCAAGGCGGTGGTTTCTGCGGCGGTCATGCGGCCTTTCTCCACCTGCCGGGCGAGGATGCGCTCGAGGTGACCACGGGCCCGGCTGAGGGCCTCGGGTTGCTGGTCGTAGACGAATACCTGGGCTTGGGCCTGGGCCGCAACCTGCGCGATCCCGCTGCCCATGGCGCCCGCGCCGATGATGCCGAGAATCATTTTTTAGAGAAAAGAGGTGAGAGATGAGAGATGAGAATATGGAGGATAGAATATAGATTATAGACCAGCAGCGGTGCGACAAATGTCCTTCGTGGCCGATTTTTTGCGCCCTTTGCGCCTCCTCCGCGCCCTTTGCGTTAAAAAAAGGGAATCCCTCCTCCGTGGTGAAAACCAGCAGTGTTAATGGCACTTGAAATAATCAAAGGGCTCCAGGCAGTCTTTGCACTGGTAGAGCGCCTTGCAGGCGGTGGAGCCAAATTGGCTAAGCACCTTGGTTTCCTGGCTGCCGCAGCGGGGGCAGGTCACGAGGTCAGATTCTCCCAGGAGCACGCGCTTGTCGGTGGTGGCGCCTACGGGTGGGGCAATGCCGTATTCCTTGAGCTTGCGCTTGCCGGCTTCGCTCAGCCAGTCGGTGGTCCAGGCGGGGGCAAGCACCGTCTTGATGCGCACCGGTTCGAAGCCTGCCGCCTTCAGGGTATCCTTGATCTGCCGCCCGATGGTGTCCATGGCCGGGCAGCCCGAATAGGTCGGAGTGATGACGACCTCCACCCCCTCGCCGTCTGGGTTTACCTCGCGCACGATGCCGAGGTCTACCACGGAGAGGACCGGGATTTCCGGGTCAGGAACGGTTTCGAGGAGTTGCCAAATGGAGTGAGACATGGGGGAGAGAAGAGAAAAAAGAGATGAGAGAAAAGAGATGAGATGGAGAATAGGGCGATATGCGATCTTGGGACAAGCGACAAAAGACGTTGCGCGCTCTGCGTTTAAGAAAGACTTAGTGCGCTTGGTGAAATACCTCCGTGTACGCTGTGGTTCAACTATCAAGCATGCTACCACTCCGCACCGGGATGCGCCCGCTGCAGCTGCTGCATCTCAGCGAGGATGTGGCCCAGGTGCTCGGTATGGACGCCGGTTTTGCCGCCGGTCTGAAAGGGTTCTTCTTCGGGGATGGCCAGCGTAGCTTCTCGTAGCACCTGCTCCACCCGCTCGCGGTAGGGCTTGGCCAGGGCCGTGACGTCTACCCCGATGCCGGCTGCCGCCATCTCTGCTTCGACGGGCGATGGCTCAAACATTTCTCCGGTGTACATCCACAGCTCATCTACGGCATCTTGGGCGCGGCGGTGGCTTTCTGTGGTGCCGTCGCCGAGACGGATGACCCATTCGCCACTGAAGCGCAGGTGGTAGGTCACTTCCTTGAGGGACTTGGCGGCGATGGCGGCCAGCTGCCCGTCACTGTTCAGGCTGAGCTTGTGCAGGAAGAGCTGGTGATAGGCGTCAAAGAAAAACTGCCGCAGCATGGTCATGGCGAAGTCGCCATTAGGTTGCTCCACCAGCAGCAGGTTGCGGTACTCGCGCTCGCTGCGCAAGAAGGCAAGTTGGTCTTCGTTGCGGCCATCGCCGCTCACTTCAGCCGCGTACTGAAAGTAGCTGCGGGTCTGCCCCAGCAGGTCCAGGGCGATGTTGGTCATGGCCATGTCGGTCTCCAGAATGGGCCCGTGCCCGCACCATTCTGACAGGCGCTGACCCAGGATGAGGGGATTATCGCCCAGTTGCAGCAGGTAGGTAAATAAGGAAGTACTCATGGTATCAATGTATCAAGTGGCGGGGGATTCATCACGGCCAGATTACCCTGCAAGCCCAGGCTCAAGTCCGAAAGTCCGGGCAAGGCCCACAAAAAGGTCCACAAAAAAGACCGGTCACATTCTAAACGTCTGAAAATCTCCCCCTCCCCCCTCTCATTCTAAACGTCTCAACGTCTAGAAATCTCAGAATCTAAAAATCTCAAAATCTCCCCCTCACATATGCTTCACGTCGTCAGGCAGGTCGTAGAAAGTAGGGTGGCGGTAGACCTTGTCGTGGGCGGGATCAAAGAGCTCGCCGCTCTCCTCGGGATTGGAAGCGGTGATGTGGGTGGACTCGACCACCCAGATGCTCACCCCTTCGCTGCGGCGGGTGTAGACGTCGCGGGCGTTTTCGAGGGCCATCTGGGCATCAGTTGCGTGCAGGCTGCCCACGTGGCGGTGGTGCAGGCCGTTTTTGCTGCGAATGAAGACTTCCCAAAGCGGCCAGGAGGTTTTTTTGGTCATGGTTTCGGTAGTGGGTATCGGGTAGCAGGTAGCAGGTAGTGGGTAGTGGGTAGTGGGTAGTGGGTAGTGGGTAACGGGTATCGGGTAGTGGGCAATATATTTCGCATAGCGCCACTATTCACTGTTCACTGTTCACTGTTCACTGATCAGCGGGGCGGGCGGGGTTGCCGAAGACGGTTTCGCCTTCGTCGACGTTGGTCAGAACCACGGCGCCGGGGGCGATGATGGCTCCCTTGCCGATCTCCAGTCCAGACTGGATCACGGCTCCCATGCCGACGAAGACTTCATCGTCGAGGAGGGTGCCTTTGCCGATGCGGGCCCCCGCCTGGATGGTGCAGAGGTTGCCGATCTCGGCCTCGCTGTCGAGGGAGACGGCGGTTTGTATCAGGTTGAAGCTGCCGATCTTCACGTTGGGTTGCACCACCACCTGGGGGTAGAGCAGGTTGCTGATGCCGAGCTGGGCGTAGGGCGACACCACGGCCGTAGGATGCACCGCGTTGATCACTTCGGGCTTTTTGCCGTCCAGGGCGGCGGCCATGCTGCGACGGTCGGCCACTTCGCGGGCCACGACGAACAGCTTGGCGTGCTCGTCGTCGAGTAGGGTGTTGCTGTCTTTGCTGCCCAGGTCGGCCACGACCAGCACATCGTTGATTTCTCGGTTTACTTCCTCCTCATTCTCTGTCAAAAAGCCGTACACCACCACGTCCAGGGCGTTGAAGACGTCCAGGGCCATGCGGGCTTCGCTGTCAGTGCCGACGATAAGAACCGGGGTTTTGCTATCCAGGTGGATTTCAGCCATGTTGAGTTTCAGGGTTAGAGACAGAATGTATTCAGCAATTTCTTTCCTTTTCTTCAACCAGACAAGCTCTGAACGATTTTTGCCTAACGAGTGTTCGGGTTGTATACAAATATACGTTTCTGCAAGGGGAATGGCAATGGCTCTTTGTCGCTGCGGCAGGCCGAATGTTCCGGGCTTGCTGATTGATAAGTTGTCTGGTGCTCTTCAAGACAGACAGGAGCAGCTTTTCCCGAGCAGGACCATGCTCCTGGGCCAGTTTTATGTGGGAAAATTTGGAGCCCAACATTCGTGCGCCTTTGCTGGTTAAAGAAAAAACAGCACAGAGAATGTGGCGGCCTATTGTCTCGACCCCCAGATTTTCGCTACTTTTAACTCACGCCACTGCATTCCCTGATTAATTCTGTCTCCGCCCAAACCCCGGCACTCCTGCTTACGTCCCACCACCTATGATAGGCTATCGCTTTTCCGACTACGTACCCCAGCCCGACGGCGGCGATCCGTTCGAACGGCTGCTGAAAATTTTTCTCGAATTACTCACCCACACCTCCGGTGACGTGGATGAGGCCCTCAACTGGATGAACCAGCTCGACCGGCAGTACAACCTCACCGATGAGGACTACGGCATGGGCGACTTCATTGAGGACCTGAAAAAACACGGCTACATCGAAGACGACCAGAACACTGACGGCGGGTTTATGGTCACGGCCAAGTCTGAACAAAGCATTCGGCAGCGGGCATTGGAAGAAATCTTCGGCAAGCTGAAACGCGGCGGCCGGGGCAACCACAATTCGCCCCATACCGGCTATGGCGAAGAGCCCTTGAGCGAGCTGAAGCAGTTCGAATTTGGCGACCCGGTCGAAAACATCGCTTTCACCGAGTCTTTTCGCAATGCCCAGATCAACCACGGCATCGACGAGTTCACCATGACCCAAGACGACCTGACGGTGCGCGAAAAAGAGCACCGCACCACGGTCTCCACGGTGCTGATGATCGACATTTCCCACTCCATGATTCTCTACGGGGAGGACCGCATCACCCCGGCCAAGAAAGTGGCGATGGCCCTCTCAGAGCTGATCATGCGCAAGTATCCCAAAGACACCCTCGACATCATCGTCTTTGGTAACGATGCCTGGCAAATCCAGGTCAAAGACCTGCCCTACCTGCAAGTCGGCCCCTACCACACCAACACTGTGGCCGGGCTCGAACTGGCGATGGACATCCTGCGCCGCCGCAAAGCGTCCAACAAGCAAATTTTCATGATCACCGATGGCAAACCGACCTGCATCAAGGAAGGGGTGCGCTATTACAAAAACAGCTTCGGCCTCGACCGCAAGATCCTCAACAAGACGCTCAACCTCTCGGCCCAGTGTCGCCGCCTCAAGATTCCGATCACCACCTTCATGATTGCCCGCGACAATTGGCTGGTAGAATTTGTGCAAGAATTTACCAAAGTGAACAACGGCCGGGCCTACTATTCTTCCCTGGACGGTCTGGGCGAATTTATCTTCGAAGACTTCGAGCGCAACCGGCGCAAAAGGGTGCGATAGGTTCTTCAGCCTGCTGCCGCGGGGAACATACGTCCCTCCGATTTTTTTGAAAAAGATCGTCTATACCTCGCCATAATACGTATCGCTAACAGATAAGAGCACGTGTAATATCCGGTCTTATGCCAACCAAACTCACCTTAACCATAGAGAAGGAAGTGATCGAGCAGGCCAAAAAGTATGCGAAAGCGCATCAGCGGAGCCTTTCCAACCTGATTGAAGAATACTTGCGTAGCATCATTGGCGAAAACCAGGCGCCTTCGGGAATTGAATTAACGCCCATTGTCAGGTCTTTAAAGGGAGCGGCGAAAATGCCTGAGGCTTCCTCCTTCGATGAAAAAAAGCTCCTGGAAGACGAGTTGACAAAGAAATACCTGGGATAGGATGAAAGAAGCCATCTTTGTCGATACCGACGTTATCATTGATTTTCTCATCGATCGCGAGCCCTTCTCCCAGAGATCTGCCGAGGTTTTTGCGCTGGCCGAGAAAGAAGAAATTGTGATTTATGTTTCTTCGCTCTGCTTTGGGAATATTTTCTACGTTTTGAGAAAGCTGGTCGGCTTTGAGAAAGCCATGGACCTGCTACAGAAGCTGGAAAGCATCACAGAAACCTTGCCCGTAGGAAAAATCATCATCAAGCAGGCCCTATCGGAACGCTTTGCCGATTTTGAAGATAGTATTCAACATTTCACGGCGGTTCAGGAACCTCGCATCAGGAAAATCATTACCCGTAATGTACGAGACTTCAAAAAAAGTAAGCTCGTTATTCAAACGCCGGATGAATTCATTGCAGCCTATTTAGCCACCTAAGCGGTAGCGATCCCCCCTCATGATCGCCCACAACTGGCTGGTAGAGTTTGTGCAAGAATTTACCCAAGTAAACCACGGCCGGGCCTACTATTCTTCCCTGGACGGCCTGGGCGAATTTATCTTCGAAGATTTCGAGCGCAACCGGCGCAAAAGGGTGCGGTAGAAAAGCCAAGACCTCATTTCTCCCCCAACCACCCAAATAATTTCTGCATCGCGCCCTGCCCAGCTTGCTCTTCCAGAAAGCCCCCATAATCCCGCCACACCAGCGCCTCCATCCAGGTGGCTTTGCGTTTGTGGCCGAGGTTTTCGCCGAATAAAGCCACCGAAGGATGCCCCTCGGCTTGCAGGCGATCGAAGCGAGCCGTAAGGTATGCGTCAGATTCCCGCTCCTGGAGCCAACGCGATTTTTTCTCCGGGCTGTCCAGCTCCGGGCTGAGGTAGGCGCACAGCTTGATCAGGGCATCGCCCGCCTGCGCCTCCATGAACACCTGCTCCCAGTCCAGGCAAAGGTCAGGATGATCCTGCTCCAACCGGATCAGGGTCGCTTCCGCCGCGTCGATCTCGGCCGCGGTTCTTTTCTCCGCCCAGCCGCTACCGCTCACCTCTCGCCCATCAGCAAAATGGGCCGTGGCCCGCGCGGCAATCCCCCCATGTTCCTCCCAGGCTTCGAAGCCCACCTGCGACTCGCGGTAGCCCAGCTCCCGCATAAATTCGTAAAGGCGATTTTTGGCGTTTTGCATGGGGGAAGAGGGAATAGGGGAATTAGGTATAGGGGAATACGTAGTAAGGGGCGGGGGTAGGCTGTTCCCCCTGTGGAATAAATGGGGAAGCAAATTCTTTCCTCCCTTCGTAATCCATTTATCGCATAAAACCCTGTCAGCGTTC
>CAZIVQ010000121.1:0-8409 GCA_964542415.1 uncultured Bacteroidia bacterium
ATTGGGGGATAGGGGAATAAGGGAAATTGGGTATTCTCGGTGCATGAAGTGCGACCCCGCTGGGGTCGGGGGATTGTTATCCTGCCAGGGCTACAAAGGTTCAACCCCGCTGGGGTTGAGGGCTCCCGCCCGGATTCATTTTCTTACCCCAAAACCCAAAACTCAAAACCCAAAACCCAAAACCCAAAACTCAAAACTCGCCCCCCTTTGCGAATCTCCGCGCCACCTCCGCGCCCTCTGTGGTAAAAAACCCAAAACCCAAAACCCAAAACCCAAAACCCAAAACCCAAAACTCAAAACTCAAAACCCAAAACTCAAAACTCAAAACCCAAAACTCGCCCCCCCTCTGCGAATCTCCGCGCCACCTCCGCGCCCTCTGCGGTAAAAAACCCAAAACCCAAAACCCAAGACTCAAAACCCAAAACCCAAAACCCAAAACCCAAAACCCAAAACCCAAAACTCAAATGACTTTTGGCATTGCCTTCCTTCCCGCAGGGTTTTAGCTTCAAGCTCAGAACAAAACAGCCCGCCTTCTGTCTATACTCCACATTCCATACTCCATACTCTATATTCCACATTCCAAAAAAATGTCCCTTCGCAAAGCCGTCGCCCAGCTCCGCCGTAGCTACACCCAAGGCAGCCTCAGCGAGGCCGAGGTAGCCCCGGATGCCATCCAGCAGTTTGAAGCGTGGTTTCAGCAGGCCGTCTCGGCCGAGCTGCCCGAACCCAACGCCATGGACCTAGCGACCGTCCGTGATGGGCGCCCCTCCCAGCGCATCGTTCTGCTCAAAGGCTACGACGAACGCGGCTTCGTTTTCTACACCAACTACCAGAGCCGCAAGGCCCAGGACATCGAAGCCAATCCGCAGGTGGCCCTCACCTTCTACTGGCCCGAACTGGAGCGTCAGCTCCGCATCGAAGGGCGGGCTGAGCGCGTCTCCCCGGCCGAGTCGGACGCCTACTACCAAAGCCGCGACCGCGGCAGCCGCATCGGGGCCTGGGCTTCACCACAGAGCCAGCCGCTGAAGGACCGCAGCGAACTCGAAGCCTACGTGCAGGAAGCCGCCGGGCGCTTCGGCGAAGCCGAAATCATCCCCCGCCCCGACCATTGGGGCGGCTTCCGCGTCGTACCCGATTACCTCGAATTCTGGCAAGGCCGCCAAAGCCGCCTCCACGACCGCATCGCCTACCGGCGGCAGGAAAATGGCTGGCAGGTATTTCGAATTGCGCCTTGAGGAGGGGGAAGAGGGGAAGAAGTGAAGCGGTCAAAATGTCAAAAAGGGAAGAGGAGACGAAGGGAGGCGACCTGTTAGGTTTGGATGGGGCTGCGCCGGGCAACCTAACAGGTCTCAGCGCATGGGGATATAGGCAAAATGGGAAAAGGAAAAACAAACGTAAAGTTTCTCCCGAAAAGCCCCGCCCCAGGTCTACCCGCCAATCCGAAAACAGACCGACCGGAACCATGTCTCCCGCAAGGTAGGGACGCTGCAGCCCTTCATAGCGCCCATCGGCATTGAGTCGATAGGTTAGTACCGTTTCGTCGTGTGGATGTACGATCCAGTATTCTTTTACCCCGGCATGCTCATAGACCTCAAATTTGTCCCGGAAGTCTTTGCGGGAGGTGCCGGGAGAAAGAATCTCGATGATCCAGTCGGGGGCACCCAGGCAACCCCTGCTGTCAAGCTTTTTGGGGTCGCAGATCACGCAAAGGTCTGGTTGCACCACGGTGTGGATCTTGTCTTCGGTCACCAAATGAGGGGGGAGGGGAAGGCGCACGTCAAAAGGCGCGTGGAAAAGCTCGCAAGGGCCCCCTCCTGCATGGGCTTCAATCAAGGTAAGCAGCCGCCTTGATACCCGTTGGTGCCGCAGGCCTGGTGAAGGGGATATCCGAAACACCCGGCCCCGGATCAATTCCACCGCTTCTTCCAGCCGCCAGCTAAGGTAGTCGGCATAGGAATACTGCGCTTCCAAGTCGAGCTGGTCGAGCTGAGTGATAGGCATAAGCGGACTTTTTCTCAACATACGAAGGTATTCGCTACCTGGCTGGCTCAACTTGGGCCCTGCTCGCCTTGCTCCCCCTTTTTCCATTCTTCTGCCTCCTCGGGATCCATCAGGGCATGGCCGACCAGGTTCAGGCCCTCCTGCTCGGCTTGCTCGCGCAATTTCCATTCCTGCACTTCCACGTGCTTCTTGACCACGGCCAGGGCCTCCACGGCCATGCCGCGGACGATGGTGTTGATGTCGTTGTTTTCGGGCTTGCGGTCTTCGTGGAGGATGGTTTCGAGGGTGATGTCCGAAAACTCATCCAATAGCCGGGCGTGGTTGCCACTGCTCAGGTCTTTCAGCAGGCCATGGACCACGTTGAAGACGATGTCCTGGATGGCGCGCTCCAGCATGTCTGCCACCCGCGGCCCCAGCAGGGGGATCTCCCCGATCTGAGTGATTTCTTTGTTTTGCGCCACGGCTGCCTCGATTTTCTGGTCCACATACACCTTCAACTCATCCTGGTATTGGGCGTAGCTTTGGCGGGTCACCTGCTGCAGCCGCTGCGAAAGCCACTGGGTAAGCACCGGTTTGTAGGGCTGGATCACCTCTTGCAGAATGCGGTCGGTCAGGGGCAGGCCCGCTTTGACCTCGTCCTGCACCCCGCTGAGTACATTGAGCACCACTCGGTCCGAGATTTCTTCCATCAAAATCGCCCGGTATTTTCGCACCCGCGTGTAGAAGTAGGTGTGACGCAGGTCCAGTACCTCCATTTTTTGCAAGCGACTGAGTAGGGCAAAGATGCGTAAGAAGCGCAAAAACCGAAAAGATCCGAAGGGAATCGATCCCAGCAGGTCGTACCAGTAGATGAAGGGGAAGAAAAACCAGCGGTGGTAGCGTTTCTTCACGATAGCGATGATCCATCGGGTGGTAAATTCTCCCAGAAAAATACTCACGAAGATCAGGTCGATCAGCGGAAACTCCCGGTACAAGGGCCCGAGGATGGCATGCACCTCCGGCGCTTTTAATTCTACAAAATGGCTCACCCGGTAGTAGCCATAGACCCACCAGAAGATGAACAGCAGAATGTTGACCGAAACCAGGAACAACATGGCTAGGTCTACGACCACGGGCAGGGAGTTGCGGCCGCGGAGGTTGCGGGGAAAGAAGCGTACCCCCAGCAGGGTATAGTATTTGGATTCAGCCATAGGTTAGGGTAAAAACGCGCGTGCCCGCCGATAGGTTGAAAGCAGCACTAAGGCAGCTCGTAGCAATACAGCTGCCCGTCCAGGCAGGCCAGCAGTAGTTCGGGTTTGTCGTCCCCATCCACATCCGCGATCAGGGCGGGGGCTTCCAGGCCTGCGGGCAAGGTTAGCCGGTGGAGCAATTCTCCCTGGTTGCCGAAAATCAGCAATTCTCCCGCCTCGGTCCCGATCACCGCCTCCTCTCCCTCCGCCGGCAGCAAGTCCCCGGTCACCGCTGTGGCCGAAACCCGCCCTGCCTGGTAGAAGGTATTGACTGCTTCCGGCAATTGGAGGGAACCTTCATCGGCCTCCTCCGCTTGGTTCAGGTCCATCACCCAGACCCCATCATCCGCCCCCCACCAGGAGGTGCCGATGATCAGGTAGCGGTCGGCCAGGAGGGTAGGACTGGAGAAAAACGCCGAGATGCCTCCATTGTTCAGGTCCTGTTCTACTTCCAGAATCAGGTCGCCCCGGCGCGGGTCGATCACGTGGATGCGGGAATAGGTTTCGGCAAAAATGACGTAGGGACGCCCCTCCGCGCGGTAGAGTTTTGGGCTGGCATGTAGGGCCGAATGGACCGGTATCCGCCAGATTTCTTCCCCGTCCCGGCCATCGAGCGCCAGCAGGTAATCCCCGTAAGAACCCCAGGGAAAGCCCGGTCCCTCGTGGATAACCGGCGTGCGGGTGCCCCAGAGCAGGTCGGGCGTGCCGTCTTCGTTTACGTCCAGGGCGACGGGGCTACCCAGGCCGTGGCCGTTGCCCTCGGCCCCGGCATATTGCCAGAGCAGCGAGCCCTCGGTGCCATCCAAGGCAATCAGGCCGTATTCTTCTGCCGCAAACACCACGTCCAACTCGCCGTCGCCATTCAGGTCGGCCAGCGCGGGCTGGCCTTCTACATCGCCAAAGTCCTCGGCATACCCGCCCGGCACTTGGTACGACCACAGCTGCTTCTTTTTGCGGTAGCAGAAAAATTGCCCGTGGTCATTGCCAAAGAACACTCGCTTGCCCGCTACCGCCACCCCATTGACATCGTCGTCGACGCCAGCGCCTTGCTGCAACTGGTAGGCGCGTTTGCCATTTTTGGCTTTCAGCACATGCAAGCCGTCCAGGGGATCCTCCTTGGCGCTGCGGCTTTCGCCATTGGAACCGAGGTAGAGCAGGCGTTTTTCCGGGTCGAATTGTATTTGGGTCCGGTAGGTGGTCAAGCCAATGGATTGCTGCCATTGGAGGGAGAAAACGGACGTTATTGGTTGGGCGGGCAAGCTTGCCGGGACCCAGAGGAGAAGAAAGCACAGCCATTTGAAAAGGGTCATGGGGAAATGGGTGAGGTATGCGAATCAAGGGATTGGGGGCAAAATCATTCATTTGTTCACCATAGGGGCGCCCGGCAGTGCGCCCGGCTGAAAAAAGGGCTTGCCTCTGCCCCCCTAAAGTTACGATTGATTAGCCAGATTAAGGAGGGCAATAGGGCCAATCATTCTTGGCCCAAAAATACAAAGGATTTGCTTGACGCCAAGTCGCCAATCGCTGTAGGGGGGCGTTTTTAGCGCCAATCCCTCAGTCGCTGGCAAAAAGGTAAAGCTCGTCCAGGGCGGCATAACGAAAATGGGTGATCCCCACCCAGCCCTCTTGCGTAGCAGGCACGGCCAGGCCTAGCCCGGTGCCCGTCAGCCCGGTCTGCAACTCCCCGCAGATCCATACCGGATCGGCCAGATCATTGAGGTAGACCACGAGCAGGTGGTCCCGGAGAGCCACCCGCAGGTGGTGCCAACTGTCAGTTTCCAGTTTTGTGTCCAGGCGATGCGAAGCCAGCTGCTGCCTACGCCCCAGGCGGAAGGCTTCCAGGCTTAGGGTCAGCTGCTGGCCTTCCTGCACCAGGCGCAGGGCCTGATGCTCGATGCGATGCCGCTGGTGAAAGTGAAGGGTGAAGCCCGTTTTTCCATGTAAGGAAAAATCGAATTCGAGCAGGCCCTTGGTCAGGCCGCTGCTCGGCAGGTGCAGGCTCCCCCGCTCCAGGATCAGGTAGGGGATGCCCGCAGCCTCGCCCCTTTCCCAGCGGGCTTGGCAGGGACGCCATTTGTCCGGGTCAAACGCAGCTTCTGTCTGAGCCAGCAGGCAGGTACAAAACAACATGAGGCAGGTAGCCAGCCCGCCGAGGTAGGAGAGAACGTGAGGGTAACACATGGGGAATGAGGGTTGGGGTAGAATAAAGGGGGTATCGCTTCCGGAGAGGAAGCGAGGCCAGGGGTGCGGTAGACAGAGCTTGTGGACGGAAAACCAACAGGCGAGGCGCCTAGGCTAGAAAGCTGGGGAGCCAAAGGGGTTCATGGGGAGCATGAACCTGCTTGTCGCGCTGAAAAGAGAAGGGTAATATTCACTTACGGGAATTTTTCTGGGTAAGTTGTTTTAAGAAATGGGTAATCGGGTTTTTAGGAGTAAAATCCCTTCCTTTTCAGCCATCTGCCTGGTAAGAATTGGAGAGCTTTTGTCCGCTTATTGGTCCCAATCCTTCCTCCGGGGTACCAATTCTTACCACTCAACCAGCCAAACCCCGAGTCAGCGGCCCAAAGTAGTATGTTGCAGGCGATTCCCCCAACTTCCTCATACCCTGGCGTCATGCCGCCCAGGCTGCGGCTTTTCTGCGGCCGTCACATCCTTCCACCTTTCGCACCTGACCTCGCGGTTAGGGTGTCTGTGCGTGTCTGAATGTAAGCAGGCATGGGACCAGGAACATGAGAAACAAGGACGAGTCGACCCGGAAGCCCCGGAAAACCGCTTTCGTCTTTGCTCTTTTTCCGCTTAATCCACCTGGTCCTATGTGGTGTTTCTCCGCTTCTGTTTCCCGGTTTTGGCTGCTGCCTTTTCTCCTCCTTGTCGTCGGCTCCTTGTCGGCGCAGGTTTCGGTTTGGGAAGAAGAATTCAGCCTATGGTCTGGCCAACCCCCTGTCCCTACTGGCTGGCAGGTCAGCTCCAACGGCAGCTGTCCCCCTGCGGGGGCCTGTTACTGGGGGCCGGATGATCACGCCAGCCTGGCCGCCCGCCCAGACAGCCTCGGCTCCGATGGCCTGCCCGGCTACGCCCGCTGTGCCACCTCCGAGCTGGTGCTCGGCCAATTGGCCAGCCTCACCTCTCCCCCCATCGACCTCAGCGCCGAGGTCGCCACCCCCATCGTCGCCCTCGACTTCCAGCTCATCAACCCAGGAGCGCCGGGCGAGTTTGACGTGATCCAGGTGGCCTTCTCCGCCGATGGGGGCAGTAGCTGGAGCATCCGCCAGCTATTCTCCCAAACCCTCCCCACCTGGACCGCCCAGACCCTCAGCATCCCCCCCAGCTTCCGCACCGCACAGTTTCAGCTGCGCTTCGAATGCCTGGGCGCCCAGGCCAGCCAGGACATCGGCCTCGATGCCCTGGCCATCCGGGCCGAAACGCCCCCTTGCCTGGCCAGTGCTTCGGTTATCAGCCTCCAGGGCAGCAGCGAGGTCTGCCGTGACAGTGTGCCTTCGGTCCTTACCTTCTCCCAAACCGGCGCTGACAGCAGCGACTACACCTACCTGCTCACCGACCCTCTGGACATCCTGCTGGAGGTGCTGCCCGGCAACAGCTACGACTTCGACGAGTTGTCGCCGGGCGAGTACCACGTCCACGGCCTCTCCCACAGCGGGGCGCTCATGGCTACGATAGGCCAGCCGGTACACAGCGTGTCGGCCACCATTTGCGCCGATCGCTCAGCCAATTTCTTGCCCGTGCAGGTGGCTGAGCTGCAAGGGAGCGTGAGCGTGGTCAGCGATTATGGGGGCTTCGGGGTCAGCCGCCCCACTGCCACCAACGGCAGCGCCGCGGTGAGCGTGCAAGGCGGTAGCGGGCAGTATGCCTACCTCTGGGACACCCAGCCGCCGCAGACCACGGCCCAGGCTTCTGGCTTGGGTGCCGGAACCTACGGCGTAGTGGTGACCGATCAGCTCTGGGGCTGCGAATTCAAATCTGAAGTGACCTTGCTTGCCCCACCGCCCCTGACGGTGGAGCTGGCACCTGGGCAGGTATTCGAGGGTTTTGAGCTCGCTTGCGCCGGTGACCAAAATGGCCAGCTCCTGGCCCAGGTGAATGGAGGCGTGCCACCTTATCAGTATCACTGGGGCCCGCTGGGGCAGGGCGATTCTTTGTTCGGCGGCTTGGGGGCCGGGACTTATACGGTCGTCGTCACCGACGCCTACGGCAGCACGGCCACGGCCAGCGATACACTGGTCGAACCTGCGCCCCTGACCTTGGAAACGGTGTTAAAAGAGCCCGCTTGTGCCGGAGAAGCCACGGGTTCGATTGGCCTTACCCTCGCGGGTGGGGTTGCGCCTTATCAGTATGAATGGGACCATGGGCCGCAGGTGGCGACGGCTCGGGACTTGCCGGCTGCCACCTATCGGGTGCAGGTTTTTGACGACAATGGCTGTCGGCTGGTTCGCCACTTTATTTTGCACGAGGCGACTCCGCTGAAAGTGAGAGTGGAAACCTTTCCCAATAGCTGTCCCGGCGACAGCGCCGCCTGGATCGACCTGGAAGTAAGCGGGGGCGAACCGCCCTACCGGTACCAGTGGGAAGACGGCACCACCAGCGCCACCCGCTTCGATTTGCCGGCTGGTACCTATCAGGTGGAGGTGGCCGATGCGCGGGGTTGTCAGCAGCAGGCGACGGCGTTCCTCAGCGATCCCCCGGTTTGGCAGGTCTCGGTCGAGCCCCGCCCCGACAATGGCACCGGCCAAGGAGCCGCGCAAGTGAGCGTGACCGGCGGCAGCCAGCCCTATCAGTACCGCTGGGCCCGGGGCGACAGCAGCGCTGAAGTAACGGGCCTGCGCGTGGGCAGCTATGGGCTCACCCTCTCCGATGCCACCGGCTGTAGCATTGAATTGACAGTAGAGATCCCGGCCTCCGAGGACCCCGACTGCCTGAAGACCCACATGGCCTTCTCGCCCAATGGCGATGGCCTGAACGAAACCTGGTACATCCCCTGCGTGGAATTCTTCCCCCAAAACACCGTCACCGTTCTCAACCGCTGGGGGCAGGCGCTTTTCGTGGCCGAAGGCTATGACAACAGTTGGGACGGCCGCAGCAACGGCCAGCCCCTACCCGACGGCGTGTACTACTACCTGGTCGAATTCGACACCGGCCAGGGCCGCCGCACCTTCAAAGGCAC
>CAZIVQ010000122.1:0-8400 GCA_964542415.1 uncultured Bacteroidia bacterium
GACCACCGAGATCTACACTCTTTCCCTACACGACGCTCTTCCGATCTCATAGATCAGCGGGGTGGCATCGTTGGCGTTGCGGGCATTGACATCGGCCCCGTGCTCAAGCAGCAGGCGGGCGAGATCGGTAAAGCCCTTGAAACACACTCCCATGAGGGCGGTGTTGCCGGCCGCATCGCGTTGGTCGACGGCTGCGCCTTGCTCCAGCAAGTAGCGGGCGACCTCCATCTGCTGGCTGTAGGTGGCTAAAATCAAGGCGGTATAGCCGGTGGGATCCTGGGCCCCGGCCAAGGTTGGATTGGCCTCGATCTGAGCCTTGACGGCAGTCAGGTCACCGGCACGGATGTGGTCGAAAAGGGTCATGAAAATAGGAATAGCAAAGATTGAGTAAGACGCCAAGAATAACCTGCTCCAATTTTTCACGCCAAGACGCAAATCGAAGATGGCGGTATGCCGGCAGAAAACACCTGATGGACAAGGACTTGTACTTTATGCCTCATATTGAAAACCGGTAGGTTATTCTTGAATGGTTACTAAGCAGTAAACAGAAAAACTACGAAAAAAGAAAATATTTAGTTCTTCCTAACAAAGCTAGAGAGAATGATCACAGCCAGGATACCGGCTATGGGCTTCCCAAAAAACAGTTTCCCAACCGTGGGCTCGGCCGGATTTCGCCTCAACGGTGCTTCCGGTAAGCCTAAAAAGCGATTTTTGGATAGCAATGCGGCATTTGGACGGTTATTCTGATAACCCTGTCAACGTTTTTGGGAACGCTGACAGGGTTTAAAGCGATGTATGGATTTTCGAACAGGGGAAAGAACTTACTTCCCCATTTACCCTAGAGAGAGAAAAGCCTCCGCCTCAACCCCGCCCACAGTGGGAAAATCCTTCCCAGCAAATTTATGGTCGTTCCGCAAACCTAATGACTCGGATGTAACTCCCTGATCGTGGCTTGCAAAGCGGCTTTATCGACCGGTTTGGAAAAATATTCATCAAACCCCTGCTTGAGGAAGGCCTCCCGATCTCCGGGCAGGGCATAGGCCGTAACCGCAAAAAAGGGGATGCTTTGCATGCGGGGCCAACGCTGGCGCATGTTGCGCATCAACTCGGTGCCATCCACTTGATTATGCCCCAGGTTGATGTCCATCAGAATCAAATCAAACGCCTGGCTTTCGACCATCTCCAGCGCCGTCTCCGGATCTGAAGCAATCTCTAACGTAACCATTTCTTGCAGCATGATCTGCATGATCAGGGCATTGATTTGGTCGTCTTCTACATATAGCACCTTGAGCATCTCTATGGTTCGTTATTTGGAAGCGTGAAGGGGAAGGGAGACGGTAAAGCAGCTGCCTTGGTCTACCTTGCTTTGAACTTGGATTTCCCCGCCCAGCAGCTGGGTATATTTTTTGGCAATCGAAAGCCCCAGCCCTGTCCCCTCAAACCGCCGGGTGAGCCCTTCACTTTCCTGCTGAAAAGCTTCGAAGATCCGCTCCTGGTTTTCTGGCGAGATGCCGATGCCGGTATCAGAAATTTTTACCTGCAAGGCAGGCCCCTGCCGAAGGTGGCCGATCCGGCTCAGGGAGATTGCGATCTTGCCCTGGGGCGTAAACTTGACCGCATTGCCGATCAGGTTGGTGAAAACCAGGGTGAGCATGCGTTCATCGCCCAAGACCATCGCTTCCTCCGGCAGGGCATTGGTAAAGCTGAGGTCGAGGCCTTTCTCCTTGGCCGCAAGTTCCCAAAACGCTGCCTGGCTCTGGACCATGGTCGCCACGTCTACCGGGTAGAAAGAAAAAGCCGTACCTTCGGCTTCCAGCTTAGCCAGTTCCAGGATGCCAGTGAGGGTATTGAGCAGCCGCTCGCCACTGCGATGCATCAGCCGGAGCATTTCCCGGATGACCTCCAGGCGGGTTTCTTGCTGGATGTTGCTGGCAATGCCGATCAGGCCATTGAGGGGGGTGCGAATCTCGTGGCTCATGTTGGCCAGGAAGCTGGACTTGAGGCGGGCCATCTCTTCGGCAGCCTCCTTGGCACGGATGATCTCGGCCTCGGCCAGCTTGGCTTCGGTGATGTCCCAGTTGACGCCGATCACCCGCTCGGGCTTGCCGTCGCGGTCAGCGTAGAGGCGAGCCACCGCCCGCAGGTAGCGAGGCGGCCCCGCCTGAGACTTGATCCGGTAGGTCAGGTCAAAGTACTCCTGCCCATTATACGCCCGGGCGAAAGTCGCCAGGGTCCGGGATTTGTCTTCGGGCCAGAGGCAAGCCCTCCAAGCCAAGGCGGTGTGGGAAAAGTCTGCTTCCTCCACTTCGTAGAGGGCATACATCTCGGGGGTCCAGATGAGCTCGTTGGTTGGCAGGTGCCAATCCCAAACCCCTATGCCCGCCGCTTGGGTGGCCAGCTGAAGGCGCTCGGAGATATCGGCCAACTGGTACTGGGTCTCTTTGAGCGAGGTGATGTCCTGCACCACAAGCGAAACGGCAATGACCTGGTTTTTTGGGCTGAAGGCCGGGGTCAAGCGGTACTTGAGCCAGCGGTCCCCACCCCTAAGGCAGGACACAGGCTCTACCCCTTCGAGGGTTTCCCCTGCCAGGCTGCGCGCAAACAAGCTCTTAAATAAGGGCTGGAGAGGCTCAGGCAAGAAGGGTTGAAACGCTTCTCCATGCGACAACGTCTGCCCCTGAATTTCCGCCTCCTGCTTTTTGGCAAACGCGTTGGACATCAGCAGACGCGACTGGCAGTCCAGCAGGTAAAAGCTGAAGCCCGAGGTGTCGAGCATGGCCCGCTGGTACATCTCGTCCTGCTCAATGCGCCGCTGGCTCTCCACCTGCTCGGTAATGTCCCGGGAAAAAATGGTGCAGCCGATCACTTCTTCGTCCTGATAAATGGGGCTAAGGCTGAGGCTGTTGTACCACACATCATCATGCCAGGCCTCCGAGAGGGTTTCCTGCACGGGTTCACCGTCCAGCGCCTGGTCGAACAGGGCTTGCCAGCGGACACGGCGCTCCGGGGGCAAGTAGTCCAAGACGACCTCCCCTGGCTCGACCTCCACGCCGTAGCGTTGGTAGAGGAGGTGGGCGTAGGCTTGGTTGAAAGAAAGCAGGCGGTAATCGCGGTCTACAGCCAGGACCAGGTCGCGGGTATTGTTGATCAAGGCCGAGAGGCTGGCCTCCGATTGGCGGAGCTGCTCGGTCTGCTGCCGCCGATCGGTAACGTCCCGTTGGATAAAAAGGTGTTTTTCCACCTGTCCTTGCTCATCCAGTAGCGGCACCACGCTGAGGTTGACCCAGTAGGGGCTGCCGTCCTTGCGGTAGTGGACCGTCTCGACCTGGGAAGGGACTCCCTCGTACATGGCCTGGTCAAGCCGGGAGATTTCCGTGAGATCGGTGGCCGCTCCGTGAAGCAGGGAGGGACTTTTTCCGATCACCTCTGCCGAGGGGTACCCACTCATGGTCTCAAAAGCTGGGTTCACATAGAGGATCCGAGGCTCGAGCGAATGGACAGGGGAGGGTTCGGTCACCATGACCGCGTCTGTGGTGTGGGCCACCACTGACTCGATCAATTTGAGGTAAGATTCCGCCTCTTTCTGCTGGGTTATATCCCGGGCCACAAAATAAAAGTAGTCCGAAGCCCCAGCCAGCTTGGCCTGCCAGGAGAGCCAGCGATAATCTCCCCCTTTGGTCCGGAACCGGTTCTGAAAATTCACCCTCCCTCCCTCACGCTTGAGGGTGGCAAGGGCCTGGCGGGTGGCTGCCAGTTCATCGGGATGGAGAAAAGCGAAGCATGGCCCCTCCCTGAGTTCTGCCGCGGTATAGCCCATCGCCGCCTCGAAGGCCGGATGGGTGAAGCGAAAATAGCCCGTCAGCGAAGCGGCACCAACCAAATCCCCCGATAGCCCCACGACCTCTTGGTACGCCTGGAGGTCAAAATCGACAGCAGCTTTGGACTTTTCTTCGTTAGTGCCCGATATGGTAGAAAAAGAATGCCCAGGACCGGATTGGGGGCGAAGCGGCGAAGCCCAATTGCTGATGCCTTGGTAGAGAGGGATGATTCTATTTACCTGGAAGAAAGTTTTCCACCAGCGACGAAAAGCGTCCCATCCTTCCTTGCACCATATCGTACCAAATCCCGTAGCAGACATACCATTTTTGATGTAAAAGACGAAAAGATTAGGAACCAAAGGGTGTAGGAACCCACTGTCAACTACCGTTAGATTGGCTTTGCCTGGCTCATCAGGTGACCGGCGCAAAACCTGGGGAAAAAGCTTTTATCAATCAGATAATAAAGGTCTGCTGCATAGAGATCAAATCAATCAGAGGGATACGGATTCTGGAGAATGCGTAAATCGCGTAGGGTCAACCAAAGGAAGTGGTTAGCAGGAGGGAAAGGTCGTCTTGGTAGGAAATGATACGCTGGAAGCCGAGCAGGCGAAGTTCTTTGTGCATGGCCCGGCTGGAGGCATCGTATAAGGACCAGATCTGGGCTTGAGGAAAGGCTAGGCGCAGCCCTTCTATCCCCTTGACTAGCTGAGAAGGGGGGGAATTGGTGTCGATAATAATCAACTTCAGCTCGGCTGCCAAGGATTTGAACTGCGCAGGCAATTCGAGCAAAGGGACAGAAGTGACAATGACCGTGTCTACACCCGCTACATCCTGAGCAAATGCAGACAGGTACTCCTTACCGTTTCCCACAAACAAAATGACCATGGCATGTAACACTAATACACCCAAAGTATCGGCTCAAGCCTTGCTATCCTTGCGGGATTTGCCCAAATCGCGACCTACGCGAAACACTTAGTAAGGCGCAAAGGCGCAAAGTAAAGAGTTGAAAAACAGAGGGTTGTACTTTTTGGCCCCAAATGGAAAAAGGGAGGTTATTTTTCGACTGTTACTTAGGCCGGTTGGCAGGCACCAGCTCAAATGTCCACCAATTTGTAGCGAATGGCGTATACCACCAGGCCCGCCACGCTCTTGGCGCCGGTCTTGCCTAGGAGGTTTTGCTTGTGGGTCTCAACCGTCCGCACGCTGATGCTGAATTGATCGGCGATCTCATGATTGCTTTTATCCTGCACGATCAGTTGGAGGATTTCCTTCTCCCTCGGGGTGAGGTTCACCCACTCCGGCGGCCGGTCTTCCACGCGCAGGCGGGTCATCTCATCCATGACCACCTGGGTGATCGCCGGGGTAAAATAAGTCTCTCCGGCATGGATGGCCCGAATGGCCTCGTAGAGCTCGAGCTTATCGCAATCCTTGAGGATATAGCCCCGGGCCCCGGCTTGTAGCATTTTTCGGATGTACATCCCTTGTTTGACCATGGTCAATGCCAGCACCCCGACTTTGCCTTCATAGCGCCGGAAGAGCTCCCGCGCGGTGTCCACCCCATCCATGACTGGCATGTGAATGTCCAGCAATATTACTTGGGGAGGGGGAGAAAGGGTTTCCATCAAGCTCAGGGCTTCCTTCCCGTGGCTGGCTTCCCCACAAACCTGAAAATCGGCATCTTCTTTCACCAGGGAAACGATCCCTTCGCGGACCATCTGGTGGTCGTCTACGACCAGGATTCGGATCGGCTCAGACATAGGCGGGCATGTTTAGGGGTAAGGGGACAAATAAATCTATGCGGGTGCCTTCGCCCAGCTGGCTGTCAACCCGGAGGCTACCCCCCACCTGACTGGCCCGGCTGTGCATGGTCCTGAGCCCAATGCCCAGGGGCAACCCTGCTTCTGAGGAGGGCGAAAACCCTATGCCATCGTCTTCGATGGTGAGGCGCAATTGATCCGATGCCATCTCCAGGCGAATGGCCACCTGCTGGGCCTGGGCGTGCTTCTGGATGTTGTGCAAGGCTTCCTGCACGATGCGGTAGAGGTTGAGGGTCACTTCCGGCGGCAGGTCTGCCCGGTCATTGTAGGAAAAATCCAGGGCTGCGGAGTAGGTTTCCTGCAGGTCTTCGAGCAGCTCTTCGATGGCCGGCACCAGCCCAAAGTCTGAAATGGCTTTGGGAATGAGCTGATGGGCCACGGTGCGGCTCTGCTCAATGGAAAAGTCCAGGTAACGCCGGGCTTTGAGGTAGCGGGCCGCTTGCCCTATGCCCTCGTAGTCATAGACGAGGTTTTTGAGGTTCATGCTGGCAATGCTCAGGTTTTGGGTCAGCCCATCGTGCAGCTCCCGCGCGATGTAGGCCCGCTCCTGCTCGGTTGCCTGCAAGATGGCGTGGGTGATCTGCTGCTCGCGGTTGTGCCGCTCGGTGATGTCGCGAATCACCACCACGGCTCCCAGGCGTTTTCCCGCGTCGTCGTGAAATGCCCCGCCGCTAGCCTCTACCATACGGGTAGGCTGCCCGGTCAACTTCAGGGAGTACTGCACCATCCGGAGGTTTTCGCCATGGAAAGCCCGAAATAGCGGTAATTCTTCCTCCAACATCAGACGACCACCTCCGGGACTGTACAAGTAACCCTTCAGGGGCCACTTGCTCCTATTGAGGCCGATAAGATCTTTCTCGCCTAGCCATTCTTTCAGCGTCTGGTTTTGATAGACCAGTTCCCCTGTCTCATTACAGGCCAGAATGACATCGTAGGCATTATCCGTAAGAATTTTCAGGTAAGCTTGCTGCTCTTGCAGCTTCAGTTGGGTAGCTTTCTGGTCGGATATATCTTGAACTGAGCCCGTAAATAAGACCACCTTTCCTTCGCTGTTTTTCAGGGTTTGCCCAATTTCTTTCACCCACTTGATTTTTCCCGAGCGACAGATGATCCGGTGCTCTGTCACAAAGCTCTCCTTCCCCCCTTCTCCTTCTTCTCGCCTTAGGGCAAAGGCTTCCCGGTCTTCAGGATGAATACTCGCCAATAATTTACTTAAGGTGGGGCGAAAGCTTCGGGGATTTTCCTCCCAAATGCGATACACCTCTTCGGTCCAGAATAAATCTTCTTCATTGGGATTGCGCTCCCAGTAACCTAGTTTAGCAATGCGTTGGGCCGTAAGCAATTGCTTGTTGGCTTTAAGCAATTCATGCTCCTGCCGCCGCAGCTCGGTCACGTCGATGCCGATGCCGATGGTGGTGTCGTCAGCCAGGCGGAGGTTGGTCCATTCTTGGCGGCGCTTACGACCCTCAGCCGTGGTCAACTCCATCTCCTTCCAGCCCTGGTTGGTCTGGTTCATCCATTCGATGGCTGCGATCCGCTGCTCCGGATCGGGATAGGCCCGGGCCATCAGGTCGATCTCTGGGATCAAGGCATTGGTATAGCCGGTAATGGCTTCGAAAGCCCGGTTGACCCGAATAGAAGAAACCGGCGGGTCGTAAATGGTGATCATCACTGGGATGTGCTCGAAGATCTGCTCAAACAGCGCCTGCGAGCGGCGTTTTTCCGTCTCGTCGATCACCGTAGAGATCATCAACCCTTGCTCATAAACAGGGATATTTTTGGCCAGAATGGTCCGTTCTTGCCCGTTTTGGGTGGTGACCTTGATGTTTTTCCACTGCATCCGGGCAGGGTCTCCACTCTGCATATCTGCCAGGATTCGTTCCTTTATCTGTTCGCGGTAAAGGGGATCAGGGTAAACTTTTTCGAAGAAGGTAGCTACATCGGTCAGCTCTCCGGGAGCCCAACCATAGATTTGGGAAAAAGCCTGGTTTTGGTACGTGGCAAAGCCCTCGTCGATGCGGCTGACGGCGATACCGATCGGCAGGTGGTCCAGGGTGGTCTCGATGAAATGGCTGCGCGCGGCCAGCTCATGCAGGGCGGCGTCTTTTTCTTTCTGGGCAGCGATGGTGCGGCTTATGTCTTTGGCAAACATACTCACTCCGGTTACTTTTCCTTGCAGCCAAATGGGGTAGAAGCTGATTTCCGAGGGGACCAACTGTTCTCCCAGCAGGATTTCTTCCAGGGCGGTGAAGCGCTCGCCCTGCAAAGCCCGCTGGAATAGCCGCTCCCAATGCGCGCGGACTTCCGGGTCCATGCTGTCGTTCAGCACAGAGTCGCCCATGCTAAGGGGCTCACCAGTAATCCGCTCCATGGTTTTACGGTAGGCCTCATTAAACGTCCTCAGCCGCATCTGGGTATCAATGGCCCACATCATGTCAGTGGTAGAATTGAACAGGGCCTCTTTCTCGTTGAGCTGGGTGGCGAGCTGCTGCTTGGTTTCTTCCAACGCCCGCAGGTTTTGGACTGAGGCTACATAGTAGGCTGGTTCTCCGGTTTTTCTTTTTACCGATCCCGTGATCCCTACCCAAATAGGCTCGCCGCTTTTGTGGAGAAGGCGCTTCTCGATCTGAAAACTATCGGACTCTCCTGCCAGAACTTGATTTATCTGCGCTTGCTCCAGCTGCAGGTCTGGCGCGTGGGTCAGGTCGTATATGCTTTTTCCGGTCAGTTCACCCGGCTCATAGCCCAAAAAGGCCGCGACATTG
>CAZIVQ010000123.1:0-8378 GCA_964542415.1 uncultured Bacteroidia bacterium
GCCTCATACCGCCAACCTTTCAGGTACGCTGCTTGATCTCCGACAGGCTGCTAGCCTCCTTTTTTTGCCCTGCTAATACTTTATTACCTGCCTTAAGAGCCTTCAAAAATAAAAATCTTATATTTATACAACTTTTTTATTGAAATCCTTGCAAATATAAAAGCTGTTCCCCACCTTTGTTATGAGCGACGTAGGAAACTGATCGCTACCGTTCTCTCACATGATGCTGCACTACCCGCCAACCTTTTACCTTATGCAGGGTGATGAAATTGGCAGCCATACCCTTTTGTCTCGGGGGCGAGGGTTTGGGATAAAGCTCCCTCCACCTAGTGGAGGGAGCCTAACCACCTCATGAAGGTTCGAGTCCTTCCCCTGCATCTCGCGAGTAGTAGTAGTCCTTTAATCTGTCCCCGGGGATAAGCGCCCGGGGATTTTTTCTTTCCTTAAAAGAATCTTCATTTTTTAAGAATTAAGAAAAAATATTGCTTTTTCTTGCGTACTTCAAAAATTTCCCTCACCTTTGTTGAGAATCAAGGAAATAAACCTGGTTCTTCTGTTCTCTTCCATACTACAGCTACCCGCCAATACCTTACCTCATGCAGGGTGATGAAATTGGCAGCCATACCCTTTTGTCTCGGGGGCGAGGGTTTGGGATAAAGCTCCCTCCACCTAGTGGAGGGAGCCTAACCACCTCATGAAGGTTCGAGTCCTTCCCCTGCATCTCGCGAGTAGTAGTAGTAGTCCTTTAATCTGTCCCCGGGGATAAGCTCCCGGGGATTTTTTTGTGCCCATTTTTGACCTCGTGGAACTCAGATAAGACCCTATCCTTCGGTTTTATTCCTTGAGTCATCGAGAAATAGCCACCTGCTGGTGCGGCTTTTTTTCTCTCCATTACTTATTAAAGGTCAGCCCAAATAAAAAACCGCCCCTGCTCAACTTCTGAGCAGGGGCGGTTCTGTTAAGGCCTGTGCCAAACTACTGCTTGACCACCTTGGCCGTCGTTACCTGCCCAGCTACCTGGGTGCGTAGCAAGTACATGCCCGCAGGCAGCTCCACCAATTCCCAGCTCAGGGCTTGCGGCCCGGACGGCAGTTCCTGGGCGGCCAGCAAATCGTGGATGCGCTGCCCGCGTAAGTCGTAAAGCGCCACCGAGACCTGCTGCGGCTGGTTTAGCTCCATCTCCCAGGTCAGGCGACCGGAAAAAGGATTGGGAGCGACCCGCAAGGTCTCTACCGTCAGCGGCAAGGCATTGCTCACACTAAGGTTCCGGTTTCCGGTGGCATACCAGACCCCGAGGCGTGCATCAGGTATCAGGCCCGCGGCCTGCCCCCCCGCTTGGATCTTGTTGTTGGCCAGCGGAATGCTCGCCACGATCTGATCGCCGGCCGTGGTCGAAGCATTGAACAGCAGCTGGTCGTCCAGCTTGGAAAAACTGGGGTATCCCAATTCTGCCTGGGTAAAGATGCTGCCCGTCTCACCGGTCTCCAGGTTGGCCCCGACGATCTCTATCGTGCCAGTGAGGCTGTTGATGTAGTCGAAGGCGATGATGTAGGGCGAATTTTTAGAAAACTCAGCATTGCCCGCACTCACGCCTTGATCAAGGTTGCTGAACAGCTTGAAGATCTGCCCGTCGCCAAAATCGTTGGTGCCATTGTCCCAGGCCCGTAAAAAGCCGATGTCCCAGTACTCGATGTTGTTACCGAAGGTGCCATTGACGCGGTTGAAGGCGTCGTACATGACAAACTCGCCGCTAAAATCCCAGCTGATGGCATCGGCATAGAGCACGCCGCCACCATTGATGCCGCCGTTGGCGGTGGTGGGGTTGTAGAGCCGGTACTTGACCGCCCGGACGGTGGGCCCGGAAAAGTCGAACACAAAGATAGAGGTGTCGATGGAAGTAGAAACGGCGGCCATCCGCCGCCCATCTTTGGAGATGGCGACATTGTCCCATTCAGGATTGTTACTCAGGCCGGTCTCCTGGGAGTTGTTGGGGTTCATGGCGAGCTCATAGATGTGCTTGTCGGTCCCCACAAAGTAGCCCCAAGACCCATTATCGGTCAGGCTCACCCGGGTCTGCGGCTCGGTATTGCTCAAGGGTTGGTAATTGGTGCCGGTGGTGCTGGAAATATACAGCTGGGTCGGATCGGCCGGGTTGATGTCCTGGGAGACGATAAAATCCTGCCCGGGGTTGATGGGCAAGTCTTGCTGGTTGCCTGTACCGGGGTTGGGGTTGCCACCCGTGCCCAGGATGCCCACCTGATCGAAGGCATTGGCGGCGGCGTTGACCACGCTGGAGCCAGCGCCATGCAAGTCGGCGGCGGCCTGCAAGACCGCAATGCGACAGTCGGCAAACTCCGAAGAGCGGGTCAGGTACTGGCTCAGGGCCCGAAAATAGACCTGCTCGGCAATGCTTCTGGAGGTAGCGGTGGCAAAGAGGTAGAAGGCGCGGTTGGGGATGCCACTGTTGATGTGTACCCCGCCATTGTCCTCCGTCCCGGTGTACAACTCAGACATGTGCTGGGGCTGGTAGCCATTCTGGTTGAGGCTGGTGCCGCCATTGTTAGGGTTGGCCATGTCGCGCATGGCTCCGGTAGAAAACACCTGCGGGTTGGCTACGGTCTCGGCCAACTGCCAGTCGTCCCGGTCCACCAGCACGGCAAATACATCGGCGAAGGACTCGTTCAGCGCCCCCGACTGGTTTTCGTAGATCAGGTTGGCCGTCTCTTGGATCACCCCATGGGACATTTCGTGGGCACTGACATCCAGAGCCGCCGCCAGCGAGCGGGTAAAGGCGACATTGCCATTGCCATAAAACATAAACTGCCCGTTCCAAAAGGCATTGTCCAACCCACTCCCATTCTCATCTGCTACATTGATAAAGGAAATCAGGTCCGCCCCTTGCCCATTGAAGCTGTTGTAGTTAAAGGTCTGGGAAAAATAATCGTACACCAGCCCGGCGTGATAGTGCGCCGAGACCGCCGTGGCAGGCCAGCTGTTATTGGCAGAAGTGATTTCGCTGTATTGGCCATTTTGGGTCGAGTTGTTGCCCATGTCCATGGTCAGGATGATGCCATCATCCAGGGCCGGGAGCTGATTGGTGGGGCCGGTGTACATCAGGGGCTTGCTGGCGTCGATCAGGTAGGAGAGGTTGTTTGGCCCATCAAAGACCTGGAGGGGGCGGCTTTGCCCGTCGAGGTCATTGGCGACCGTGGCGCGGGGCCCGAAGCTACAGGTATGGTCAAAACTATGCAGGATGCGGCCATCGGTGGCATCGACGAAGTAGTGCCAGTGCTCCACAAAATTTGGCCGCACCTCCAGCAACCAGGCCAAGCGGGTCTGCCGCAGGTAGCCGGGGGTCCGGTACACGACCAGGGTGGCCTCAGGCGCTTGGTAGTCATAATATTGGCGCTCGGCGGCGGTCCAGGGGCGGACCGTGGTACGGGTTTGCAGGTCAGCCAAAGCAGCCGCTACGGCCTGGGCCTCATCAAAGGTCGGCACCGGCTCGGCGAGCAGGGGGGTGGGCTGCAAATGGCCTTGGCAGAAAATCTGCCCACCAGGACGAAAATGAACCGCCATCTCGGCCCCGTAGACCGGATACCCGGCAAAGGTCTGGGTGAGGCGCACGTGGGTATGCCCCAAGGCATCGGTGGTCACCGGCCCCGGGACCATTTCGCTTTGGGGATCGTCCAGCCGCAGCATCGACTTGACTTCGGCGAGGTAGGCCACAGCCGCCGCTTGCGCCGCCTCCGGACGCTGCCGGTCACGGGTGGCAGCCGGGCTGCCTTCACTCAGCCATGCCGTAGGCAGGCCTTGGGCATCGCGGGAGAGGACCTCTACCCGGTGACCCGGCGCAGCGGGGACCGGAGCCGGGCTGGCCAGCGGCGAAAAAAACTGGGCCGCGCGGGGCCCCGGCGCTTGCCTCCGCCCGTCGATCAGTTGCTCTACCGGCTGCTGAACCGGCGCAGTGCGGGTTTTGGTTTTGGGAGCAAAAGGATCGCTTTGCTGGGCCATCGAAGGGGCCCAGAAGCCTAGAAAAATGAGCAAGACAAGGAAGGGTAAGAAAGTTTTCATGGAAAAATATGGGATAAGGTGAGAGCTGCTTAGTAAGACGCCAAGAATAACCTGCTCCAATTTTTCACGCAAAGCCGCAAAGGCGCAAAGGAAACCCCTGATGGGCAGCTTTTTGTACTTATTGCTTCATACTAAAAACCGGTAGGTTATTTTTGACTTGTTCCTTAGGACAGGAGAATAGGGAGATGAGGGAAGAAAATAAGCACTACCGCTCAGGCGCCGTTTGGGCTCGAACCATGGCCATCAGGTAATCATAGAGTGCTTGCACCTCCGGGGGAGGGCTTAGATCAGCCTGCCCCCAAGTGAGGCGGTAGGTGGTTTTTTTGCTGCGAAGCGCGAGGAAGTAATAGAAATTCCCCGGTGCATCGAGCTCATAACCAGCCAGGCTTCTGGCTTGCTTGTGGGCGGCCTTTGCTGCCGCCCTCTTCCCTTCCGCCAACAAAGCAAAACCGGTGCTGTCATGCGGCGCATCGCGGTACAAATCTCCATTGGGAAGCAAGCTGTAGGTCGTTACCGCGCCAGTGATGCCCCCTCCAGCGCCAAACAATAGCTGCTTGCCTTGGTAGGTTTCTGGCTCGTAGGGCGTCGATTGGCAGCCAACCAGCCAACTGAGACTGGCTAGGAAAAAATACAAAACGTAAGTGCGGGTCATGTGGGTAGAGGTTAGAAGAATATGAAGGAGGTCACCAGAACCCTGATGAGATACTCAGCCTTTCTAATACTATCGAAGATACCCCTACAAGGTAATCAGGAATAGCAAAAAACAGCACGCATCCCAAAATATGGCGGGGCGGGGATGGCCGTAAGGAATGGCAAGGAGTAGGCTTTTTCCCTTACCAAATCCTATGCAGCAACCTCCTTTCAGCGATCACTTGCCAGGCCGCTATCCTTAGGCTGTCCTCCCTGAGGGGGGAGATCGCTCCCACGGATTACAAATCCGCCCGGAATATGAGTAGGGTTTGAAACCCCTCGCTACTCATGGGCAGCGCAACCGGGGCAACAGCCTAGTGCTATCCTCTACCCGGTTAGCATTTCCAAAAACCATGACAGGGCTACCGGAATAGCCTTCTGGATGCCGCAAGAAAAGGCAAATCACTGATCCATTTGACAATGGCAGGGGCACTACGTAATATAGTGTTGGTCTTATGTTTTCAGGAGGGGTAGCAGGATAGTGCTTCCTATAAAAACAAGGTCTGATAAAGACCCAACGTGCTATGGCCGTTTCGAATGCTTCTTTCTGGCAAAAATTTCATCACCGGGCGGGGACCTTACCTGCACGCTACCACAGGGAGGTGATACAACAGCGGCTCAAGGGTTTTTTTACCTTGCATGGGCTGGGAAATGAGGAAGCGTTTTTGCTGGCGGCCCAGGAGCAACCGCAGCTCTGGACGCAGCTGCACCAGGCCCTGATGACGGTCGCCTCTCCCCCGGCCCCTACCGCAGCGGGCATCCAAGCCCTCCGCGAGGCCCTGCCCTTGCTGGCCAGTCCGGTGCCGGATGAGCATCCTTTCCGGGTACTGATCGTAGGGCAAGGCGACCTTGGCTGGGCCCAGCTGTTTCCGTTGCTGCTGCAAGAAACCCTGTTTCCTGATCCCGGGCAAGCTTGGGAGGTCCTGGCCATCGACGCTTCCTATGCGGCCGTCTCCCGAGCCCGGCAGCTCGGGGCCCCCGCTCACTGGTGGAAAACCCTCCCGCTCGACGCCTCGCCGCTCGAATTCAACGCGGCGGGCTTGCTCCAGCCCGAACCCAGCCTGGCCCAGCGGCTCCAGTTTCTCACCTACGACCTCTTGCTTTCCCCTCCACTCAGGCATTTCCATCTGGCCATTTTGCTGGATGAAGCCCAGTGCCTGACCCCCCAGGCCCTCACGACCCTGGCTCAAAACCTCGGGGGCTCGCTGGAAAAAGACGGGGCGCTGTGGGCACCTGCCCTGGCGGGCTCATCTCCCCCTGGCTTGCGGCCCGTCCCAGGCTTGCCCCAGGCGTGGCAGGCCCGGACCCCTTTTCCTCCCGCCCCGCGCCCTAACCAGCCTTCACCAGCCACGCCCAATGTTCAACAAAAACTCTTCGCTTTCACCCAAGACACCCTGCAACTAGGGCATTGGCAATACCAGGTTGATACCCAAACCCTGCTCCTTTCTCCCCAGGCAAGTGCCCTTTACGGCCTTGAACCGCAAGAACGCAACCTGGATAGGGAAACCTGGCTGGCCTTTATTCATCCGGAGGACCGTACGGTTGCCATCGAAAGCTGGCAGGAAACCATGGCGCAGCAGACCCAGGCCGCTATCGAATACCGGATTATCCGGGCTGATGGGGAAATACGCTGGCACCGATCCTACCTGACCCATGAGAACGGTTCCGTTGACCAAGCTCCCTCCTTTCTGCTGGGCTTCAACCAAGACGTCACCTCCCAAAAAAACCTGAGCCAAGAGGTAGATCAGTCCCAAAGCAGTTACCAGGCCCTGATAGAAGCCTCGCCCTTCCCCATCGTCATTCATGCTGAAGATCGATTCCTCTATGCCAACCGGGCGACCCTCAACCTACTCGGACTCGAATCCCTTACCGTCTTACAAGCGACCCCGCCGCTGAATATGCTGCCAGCGGAAGAAATTTCCGCCGCCCGGGAGATGATCAGAAAAGTCATGGAGGGCCACGTCATGTCCCAGCCGATGAAACACCTCATTCGCCTCCCCAATCGCCAGACCAAACAGGTAGAAATGGTGGGAATGCGGATCAATTATCAGGGGAAGAGCGCGATCCAATTGGTGATGTACGACCTTACCCAGCAGAAAGTGGCGGAACAGGAGGTCAGAGAGCTGAACCGTCAGCTCGAAAGTCGCATCAAAGCCCGAACCCGAGCCCTGGAGCACTCCAACCATGAGCTGGAGCGATTTGCCTTTTCAGTCTCCCACGACCTGCGCGCACCCCTACGGCACCTGATTAGCTATACCAGCCTGCTCGAGCGCCGGGCCAAAGACCAGCTTACCCCAGAAACCCTGGATTTTCTCCATTTCATCTCGGCCGCCGCCAACAAGATGAACCTGCTCATCGAAAACCTGCTGACCTATTCCCGCATTGGCCGCAAGACCCTGACCCAACACAGGATAGACGTTGACGAGTTGATGGCAGAAATCCGTAACGTCCTGGTTGCTACCCCTGCTGCGTCTCCCATCCAGTGGAAAATAGGCGAACTCCCGTCCCTTTACGGCGATCCGATCCTCATCGAGCAGGTATTCATGAATTTGCTCTCCAATGCGATCAAATATTCTTCCCGAGAAGCGGCCCCCCAGATCGAAATCGGCGGTCGGCAGCAAGCAGATAGCACCCTGTATTGGATCAAAGACAACGGGGTAGGCTTTGAAAATGACCAGCGCGAGCACATCTTCGGCATCTTCCGGCGCTTGTTCAGCGAGGCCGAATTCGAAGGGACCGGTATCGGCCTGGCCAATGTGCGGCGCATCATGGACCGGCATGAAGGCAAGGTTTGGGCCCAGGGCACCCCCGAGCAAGGCGCGACTTTCTTCCTGCGCTTCCCCAGCAAGCCTACCGCAGAACCCGACGAATGATTCAATGGATCCCCGACCGGGCTTCCCAGGCCCGCCGCAATTCGAGCCAGGCTTGTCTCAGGCGGGCAGAATCCAGGGGAGAAGCCCCTGCCAGCTGGAGGTGGAAGCGATAGCCCAGCCCAGCCTCCAGGGTAAGTTGCCCCTGCCGCGGGTCGGTGCCAATCCAGGCAAAATCTCCCTGGGTGGTCACCGGCAGCCCCGGCCCTTCCTGCGCACAGTACGCCCCATAGAGGGCACGCAGCCCATCCGGGTCATAGGCATAGTCAGCCAGGCGGAGCAGCCACATGGGCTCATCCTGCCAATAGACTTTTTGCATTTCGGCATAGGCCAGGTCTCGCCCCCAAAAGCTTACCGGCAACCCGGGCTTTCCCCTCGCGCCCAGCAGGCTGTCCGGCAGCCAGCTGGCCATCGCTTCCCCGGCCAGCATCAAAGAATCTCCTGATTGCCGGAACTGGACCAGTCCCTCCTCCAGCCAGCTCGTGTCCCGGGGGGCTACCATCACCGCTCCTGACTGCGGTCCAACCGGGCCACAAGCAGCCCAACCCCAGAGGCTGCACAGGCTACAGGCGATAAGGAAGCGGAAAGGGAGGAAAACCATGGTGAGGTCAGGAAAAAGCGCAGCTACCTAACGCGGGGCTACCACGTAGCCTCCAAAGGTAAACATTTCATCGGGCAGGTCGGTCGGCTGTTGCAGCGAGACAAATTCGTAGGTGGCTTCGGTCTGTCGCTGATCGATGAAGGTCA